>NZ_OZ060382.1:300000-474096 GCF_964058995.1 Buchnera aphidicola (Chaitophorus populicola)
TTTTTTACGCGCAATAAAACGATTCATTTTTTGAAAATATAATGGAATATCAGAATTATATTTATTTTCTATTGTATTAGAATAACTATATATAAATAATTTTTTAAGAATATTTCCATCAAATGAAAATATTTGAATTATAGGAAGATTGTGCCTCATTCCAATTTTATAATCAAGAAAATCATGGGCTGGAGTAATTTTTACACATCCAGTACCTTTGTTTATTTCAATTTCAAAATCAGAAATAATTGGTATAATTCTATTAATAATCGGAACCACGACTTGTAAACCAATATAATTTTTATATCTAATATCTTTTGGATTTACTCCTATAGCAGAATCTCCAAATATAGTTTCAGGTCTAGTAGTAGCTACTACTAAATAATTCTTATTATTAATAAAATATTTTTTATTAGAAAAAAAATATTTTATATAATACATTTTTGTTTTTACATTTTTATTTTTGACTTCTAAATCTGAAATTACAGTTTTTAAACATACATCCCAATTTACTATTTTTTTTTTTTTATAAATTAATCCTTGATCATATAATATTATAAATGCTTTTTTTACACCTTCAGAAATATTTGGATCTAAAGTAAATTTTTTTCTATTCCAATCAATAGCATGACCTAAACGTTTAACTTGATTAAATATTTTATGTTGATATTTTTTAACCCATTCCCATGTTTTTTTTATAAAATATTTTTTGTTATATTTTAATTGTATTTTTTTTTTTTTTAAAAGTTTTTTTTCTATTAATAATTGAGTAGCAATTCCAGCATGATCTAAACCAATTTGAAATAAAACATTTTTTCCGTTCATTCGATTGAATCGAATCAAAATATCCATAATAGTTTGTTGTAACGCATGCCCCATATGTAAAACACCAGTAATATTTGGTGGAGGCATAATAATACAAAAAGATTTTTTAGAACTTTTTTGAATATTAGTTTGAAAATATTTTTTTTCTTCCCATAACTTATATAATTTCTGTTCAATTAATTTAGGATTATAATTTTTATTCATGTTTTTTTAATATTTTATATATTTTTATTTAAATAAAAAACTTTTATTTGTTGTATATAAATATCTTACAATACTTATAGATTAATTTAATTATTTTATAAAAAAATTTATTTAAATTTATATTTTTTTTAATATTTTTTAATAAATTTAATTGAATAAGAATAATATTAAAAAATAAAATTTACATTATATATTTTTAATATTGTGCAATTAAAAATTTAATTAAAATTTTTTTAAATAAATGCAAAATTTAAATAAATTTGTATCTTTTATAAAAATATTTTAATTATTTATAATATAACACTATTTTTTTTATTATTTAAAATAAATTTTTTTATATTTTATTAAACAATTATAAAAATTTTAAATTAATAGATAATTTTTTTTCTTTTTTATATAATATATTAAAATTTAAAATTTTATTTTTTATAAAACTTTTATAATATAAATACATCTTTAATAATTTTATAAAGAGATAATATGAATTCATTTTATTTAAGAAATTTTTTAAGATTACAAAATTTTAGTTCTGAAGATATTTTATTTTTAATAAAATATGCAAAAAAATTAAAATTTAAAAAAATTATCAATAAAGAAAAAAAACATTTAAAAAATAAAAATATAGTTTTAATTTTTGAAAAAGAATCTACTCGAACAAGATGTTCTTTTGAAGTAGCATCTTTTGATCAAGGTGCAAAAATTACATATTTAAATACAAAAGATATACATTTAGGATATAAAGAATCTATTGAAGACACAGCATCTACTTTAGGTAAAATATATGATGGAATTGTATATCGAGGACATATACATAAAAATATAAAAAAATTAGCAAAATATGCAAAAATTCCAGTTTGGAACGGTTTAACTGAATCTTTTCATCCTACTCAAATTTTATCTGATATTTTTACTATTAAAGAAATTTTTTTTAATAAAAGTATTCAAGATATCAAAATTGCTTATATCGGAGATTCTAAAAATAATATTTCAAATACCTTAATAGAAGCGTCGAATTTATTAAAATTCAAATTAAGTTTAATTTCTCCAAAAGAATATTTGCCTACTCAAAAATTTTTACATACATATAATATTAAAATTAATAAAAAATTAAATAATATATTATTAACAGAAGATATAGAAAAAGGTGTATATCAAGCAGACGTTATTTATACAGACGTATGGATTTCTATGGGTGAAAACGCCTCGAAAGAAGAAAAAAAAATAAATTTATTAAAAAAATATCAAGTCAATCAAAATGTTTTAAAATCAACTTGTAATCCTTTTATTAAAGTTTTTCATTGTTTGCCTGCATTACATAATACAAAAACTATTTATGGAAAAAAAATTATTCAAAAATTTAATTTAAAAAACGGAGTAGAAATTACTGATGATGTTTTTAAATCTAATAAAAAAATAATTTTTCAACAATCTGCTAATCGTGTACATATAGTTAAAGCATTAATAATTTGTAGTTTAATTAAAAATATTTCTTTTTAAAATAAATTTATCTCAAAATTTTTAACATATAAAATTAAAATATTTTAAATAAAAATTTATAATATATTTTTTTATTATAAATAAATATAAAATATATTAATTAAAATACATAAATAAATATTTTTATTTATAAAAATTTTATATCAAAAAAATTTATTTTAATTAAAAATTATATAAAATATATAAAAATTTTTAATAAAATTTATTTAATTAAAACATATGTAAAAAAATATCTTATAATTATTTTTATATAAATAAAATTTTAATAATATGAAATTAAAATATTTTTATATTATTTATTAACTTTAATTTAAAAAATGTTTATTATCATGTTTTAATCATCAAAATTTAAAAAATAATTATATTATTAAAATTCATTAAAAATATTTTTTTATATATATTAAGATATATAAATTTTATATATAAAATTAAATAAATTTTTATAAATCCATAAAATTTTATATTTTTTTTAAAAAAATAAAATAAATCGGATAAATATAAAACATGAAAATTCATACTAAAAATGCACCTAAAGTTTTTGGACCTTACTCTCAAGCTATTAAAATAAATAATTTATTAATGATTTCTGGGCAAATTCCTGTTGATAAAATATCTGAAAATATACCAAAAAAAATTATTGATCAAACTTTTTTAGCGCTTAATAACATTAAAGCTATTATAAAAAAATCTGATTTTTCTATAAAAGATATTATTAAAACAACAATTTTTACTACCTGTTTAAATAAGATTAATGAAATTAATTATGCATATAAAAATTTTTTTATACAAGAAAATGTATTAACTTTTCCAGCTAGATCTTGTATAGAAATTTCTAAATTACCTAAAAATGTAAAAATTGAAATTGAAGCTATAGCGTTTAAAACATGATTATTAAAGAGTGCACTAACAAAAAAATTTTAAGTGCGCTCTTTAACCTTATATAATTTATATATTAAATGTTTAATATCATTATTCTCAAAAAAATATGTTGTTTGAAATTAAGAAATTAATTATTTTTATATTTTAATAAATTATTTTTATGAAAACGTGATTTTTGAAAACGATTTTTTTTAGCATAAAACTTATGATTATTAGAACCTTTAAAATTTTTTCTTTGTAACATATGATTTTTAACATTTTTTTTTAAAGATTTTTTAAAAACAAATTTAGAATTTTTAAATAATTTTAAATTAATTAATTTGTTAAAAATCTTTGTTTTTTGTAAATTGTTCAATAAACCTTTTTGAATTAAATGTTTAGGTAATTCTATAGTCGAATATGATGAAAATATTTTTATATGACCAATATCTTTATTATTTAATTTACCTTCATTAGCAATAGCTCCAACTATATGTCTGACTTCTACTTTATCTATTCTTCCTAAATCTAATTTACATAAATTCATATTAGAATTTTTATTAAAAATTTTTTTATTTTTATACGAAAAATAGTTCTCTCTATTATTTTTAATCCAATTTTTTCTAATATTTTTATCTTTTTCTAAAATTAAAACACGTTTACCTTGTGCTATTTTTAAAAGTGCAGCAGATAATTTTTCTATTGACACGGGAATATTTAAATTTATTTTAGATAATAAGAGTTGGTATTTTTTTAAATCTAAACTTTGTAATTCTTTTTTAATTTTTTTAGAAAAACTTTCTAGACGACGTTGACTTAATAAATCTGTATTTGGCAATTGTACTTCTTTAATAGATTGTCGCATAATTCTTTCAATATTTCTTAATAATCTTATTTCTCGATATTCTACAAACATTAAAGCTTTTCCTTTACGTCCTGCTCGACCTGTTCGACCTATTCTATGTACATAAGATTCAGCATCTATCGGAACATCATAATTTATTACTAAATCAATTCTATCAACATCTAATCCTCTTGCTGCAACATCTGTAGCAATTAATATATCTAATTTACCGTTTTTTAATCTTTCTAATGTTTTTTCTCTTAATGTTTGATTCATATCTCCATTTAAAGCTGCGCTATTATATCCATTTTTTTCTAATACTTCAGATACTTCTACAGTAGAATTTTTTGTGCGTACAAAAATTATAGTAGCAGAAAAATCTTCTGTTTCTAAAAATCTTATTAACCCATCTGTTTTCTTCCCATATACTAACCAATAAGTTTGATTAATATCAGGTTTATTCATAATATTAGATTTAATTTTTATTTCTTTAGGATTATTCATAAAACGACGAGAAATTCTTCTAATAACATCTGGCATAGTAGCAGAAAACAATGCTGTTTGACGTTTATTTGGAATTTTTGAAAGAATAGTTTCTACATCTTCAATGAATCCCATACGTAACATTTCATCTGCTTCATCTATAACTAAAGTACTTAATTTAGATAAATTTAGAGTTTTTCTTTTTAAATGATCTAATAATCTTCCAGGAGTTCCAACTATAATTTGCGGTCCATTACGTAAAGCACGCAACTGTAATTCATATCTTTGACCACCGTATAATGGTAAAACACGAATAGTAGAAATATATTTAGAAAATAAAGAAAATGCTTCAGAAACCTGAATAGCTAACTCTCTTGTAGGTGTTAAAACTAAAATTTGAGGAATTTTTAAAAAAATTTGTATATTATTCAACAAAGGTAAAGCGAAAGCTGCAGTTTTTCCACTTCCTGTTTGAGCCATTCCTAAAACATCATACTTTTTTAATAAGTATGGAATGCATTTTTCTTGTATAGGAGAAGGTTTTTGATATCCAATTTCATTTAGTACTTTTAAAATTGAATTTTTTAATTTAAAATCTAAAAATTTGTTTTTAATAAGAACCATGTAAAACATGTACCTCATTTAATTAAAGAAGGAGGGCCAGTTTACATCATACACGATAAATTTTTTTTATATATTTATTGACATTGTCAACTGGCTTAAAATATTTTGATTTAAAATTTTAAATTTAATCTAATAATTTTAAAATTTTATCAGTTATTTATTTTAATCAAAAAATTTTATTTATTTAAATTAATAAATAATTTTATATTATTAAATAACTCATAAAATTTATTAATATAATTATATAAAATATTTTAAAAAATTAAAAAATATTTATTTTTTTAAAATTTTAATTTTAAATTTAGAATGAAAAAAAATATAAAATATTTTACGCAATAAATTTAGATTATCATAAAAAATAGAATTATAAAATTCTATTTTTTAATAAAAAATTTTTATATTAATTTATTTTCTTAAACTTTTTTCATACTTAATCTTAATCTTTTTTGTCGATCTATATCTAAAACTTTAACTTTCACTACTTGATTTAATTTTAAAAAATCTGATACTTTTTCTATATGTTTTTTTGAAATTTGTGAAATATGTACTAAACCTTCCTTACCTAAACCAATAGAAATAAATGCGCCAAAGTCCATTATTCTAGTAACTTTTCCTGTATATATCTTACCTATTTCTAAATCTGCTGTAATTTCTTGAATACGTTTTATAGCATGTACAGCTTTTTCTTCCATAACAGCAGAAATTTTTACTGTACCATTATCTTCAATTTCAATTGTAGTACCTGTTTCTTCTGTTAGCATACGAATAACAGATCCTCCTTTTCCAATCACATCTTTAATTTTTTCAGGATTAATATTAATAACATGCACACGAGGAGCAAACTTGGAAATTTCTTTATTAGGAGTATTTATTGTTTTAGACATAACTTTTAAAATATAAGCAATAGCTTGATACGATTTATTTAAAGTTTCATATAAAATATCATATGTCATACCTTCAGTTTTCATATCTAATTGTAAAGCAGTAATTCCTTTAATACTACCAGATACTTTAAAATCCATATCTCCAAAATGATCTTCATCACCTAATATATCTGTTAATACTACATAATTATTCTTTTCTTTAACTAATCCCATCGCAACACCAGCAATAGGTTGTTCAATAGGAACGCCAGCATCCATTAAAGCTAAAGAAGCACCACATACAGAAGCCATAGAAGATGATCCATTAGATTCAGTGATTTCAGAAACTATACGAATAGTATAAGGAAAATTTTCTATAGAAGGCATAACTGCTAAGATACTTTTTTTAGCAAGTTTTCCATGCCCAACTTCTCTCCTTTTAGGAGAATTAATCATTCCTATTTCACCAACAGAATATGGGGGAAAATTATAATGAAATAAAAAACTATCAGTTTTATCACCTAATAATTCATCTAAATTTTGAGCATCTCTAGATGTTCCTAATGTGACTGAAACTAAAGATTGAGTTTCTCCTCTTGTAAATAAAGCAGAACCATGTGTTCTAGATAAAACACTTGTTTTAATATCTAAATTACGAATAGTATCTGGATCTCGACCATCAATTCTTTTTTTTTTAATTAAAATATTTTTTCTAACAATTTTTTTTTCAATATCAGAAAAAATTTTATTTATTTCTAAAATACTTATATTTACATCTTGACATAAAATATTAGAGGAAATAATATTTTTATATTTTTGTAATTTCTGTATACGTTTTTTTTTATTTGAAATAGAATAATATTTTTTTAATTTTTTTTTAGATAAATTTAAAATTTTTTTATAAAGAGTATCATCTAAAGTATGAAAACAATCTGTCCAACTTTTTTTTTTTATTGAAGATAATAAATTTTTCATACTTTTAATCAATTTCTTTTGTTTTTTAAATCCATATAAAATGCCTTTAAAGATAATTTCTTTATCTAATTGACTAGATTCTGATTCTATCATTAAAATATTTTTATCAGTTCCAGATACTATTAAATCTAACAAACTAGATTTCATGGCATCTGTAGTAGGATTTAAAACATATTTATTATTAATAAAACCTACTCTTGCTGCTCCAATCATTTTTTTTACTGGTATTCCAGAAATATATAATGCAGCAGATACTCCAATCATAGAAACAATATCAGGATTAATTTTAGGATTTAATGATACCACTGTAATAATAACTTGCACTTCATTATAAAAATTTTTTGGGAAAATAGCGCGAATTGGTCTATCTATTAATCGACCAATTAATATTTCATTTTCACTAGGACGACCTTCTCTTCGAAAAAATCCTCCTGGAATTTTACCAGCAGCATATGTTCTTTCTTGATAATTTACAGTTAAAGGTAAAAAATCTTTAATTTCTTTAACTTCTTTTTGTCCAACAACGGTTACAAGTACAGATGTATCTTCTATACTAGCCATAATAGAAGATGTAGCTTGTCTAGCAATTAATCCAGTTTCTAAAGTTACTATATGATTTCCATATTTAAATTTAAATATAAATGGATTGAGCAAAATAAATATCCTTAAAATATTAAATTAAAAACATTATTTTAATAATATTTAAAATTCAATAGAACTTAAAAATAAAGACAATATAATTAAAAAAAAGGGCTAAAATCGCCCTTTTCATATTTTTATATTATTAATTTATAAAAAATTTCTTTAAAAAAGTTTAACTTTATAGATTTATCGACGAATTTTTAAATCTTTAATAATAGAATTATATTCAGAAACAGATTTTTTCCGCATATATTTTAATAATTTTCTACGTTTAGAAACCATTTTTAATAATCCTTTTCTACTAGAAAAATCTTTTTTGTGTATTAAAAAATGGTTTTGTAAATCATTAATTTTATATGTTAAAAGTGCAATTTGTACTGTAATATTTCCACTATCTAAAACATTTTTTCCATATTTAGTAATTATACTTTTCTTATTTAAATTCATTTCTAACATATTCGTTCCTTGTAATTAATAAATTTATTTATTTTTTATCATGAAATTGCTCATATAAATTATATTTATTATATAAATTTTTATTTATTAGCCTGTAAGGATATAAATATATGTAATTTTTTATTTTTCCTAAACCAATAAATTTTTTTTTAGTATTCATAATACAAATTAATCCATTTTGATATCTAGTAAATAATCTTATACATTGTCCATTTTGAATATTTACTGTTTCTTTTAAACTAATATAAATTTTATTTAAACTAGAAACTATAGAATTAATTGGAATAAGTAATTTTTTTAATTTTTTAAAAAAAATTTTTTTAGATTTTTTAAAATATTTATTTTTAAAAAAATTTAATTGATCTATAGTTATAGCTGAATTACAAGAATATGAAGATACTTGCATTCGTCTTAAAAAAATTACATGAGCTCCACATTTTAAAAAATTACCTAAATCATTAATAATAGAACGAATATATGTGCCAGATGAACAAGAAATTTCTAATTCTATAATATTTTTACTTCTATATAAACTATGTAATTTATAAATTTTAACTAATCGAGGTTTTAAAGGTACCTGTATACCTTTTCTAGCATACTGATACGATCTCAATCCTTTGTATTTAATAGCTGAAAAAATAGGAGGAACTTGAGATATTTTTCCTTTTAATCTATCCAATGCAGTCCGATATTGATTAGAACTAAACCTAGTGCTAGCAACATATTTGATTTCTCCATAAGAATCTGCGGTTGAAGTTTTTTCACCTAATTTCGCGATGACGCGATATTTTTTATTAGATTTTATTAAATATTTTGTAAATTTAGTTGCTTCTCCAAAACAAATTGGAAGCATTCCTGTTGCTAAAGGATCTAAAGATCCAGTATGACCTGCTTTTTCTGCCAGAAAAATTTTTTTTGTAATCTGTAATGCTTTATTTGAAGAAATACCAGTAGGTTTATCTAATAAAAGCATTCCATGAATATTTCTGAAATTATTAGAAATCATTCAATTTTCCATCATAACTAATATATTAAAAAAAAAAATAAATTATTTCAATGTTTTTAATAAATTAGATATTTTATTTCCTTCTATATAAGAAAAATCATTAAAAAAAACTAATTGTGGAATCATTCGTAATTTTAAATTTTTACTTAATAAAAATCGTATATATGAAGCAGCATGATTTAAAATTTCTATAGAAGACTTTTTGAAATTATGATTGATTTTATTAAAACTAACATAAATTTTAGCATAAGATAAATCTTTAGAAATAATGACATCTAAAATAGTAGAAAATTGATTTAACCTAGGATCATTAATACAATTTTGAATAATATAAGAAATTTCTTTTTTAATTTCTTGAGATATTCTTTTTATTCTATAAATATTTTTATACACTATTTTATTTTTTCCAAAATATATTTAAAATTTTTTATTTAATAACGTGATATAATTATAATCTTTTAATTTTTTTAATTTTATATACTTCTATTATATCATTAACACGAATATCATTATAGTTCTTTATCCCAATTCCACATTCTGTTCCATTTCTAACTTTTTTTACATCTTCTTTAAAACGTCTTATTGATTCTAACTCTCCTTCATAAATTACTATATGATCTCTTAATATTTTAATAGGATGATTTCTTTTAATAATTCCTTCAGTAACCATACATCCTGCAATAAAACCAAATTTAGGAGATTTAAAAACACTTCTTACTTCTGCTAAACCGATCATTTCTTGTTTATATTCAGGTGATAACATACCGTAAATAGAAGATTTAAGTTCGTTAATTAAATTATATATAACAGAATAATATCTTAATTCTAGATTTTCTTTTTTAATAATTTTTTTTGCCGGAACATCTGCACGTACGTTAAATCCAATAATAATTGAATTAGATGTATTAGCTAAGTACGCATCTGTTTCATTAATTCTTCCAACATTAGCACTAATGATATTAATATTTACTTCTTTATGAGATAATTTTTTAATAGCAGAAGAAATAGCTTCTAAAGAACCTTTAGAATTAGATTTTAAGATTATATTTAATTCTGAAATTTTTTTTTTATTAATGTTATCAAATAAATTTTCTAAATTTATTTTTTTTTGTTTTAAAAATAACTCTTGTTTTTTTTTCTCTTTTCTATATAACGCTACTTCTTTCGCTTTTTTCTCATTATGTACTACAGTTAAAATATCTCCTGAAACAGGTAAACCAGATAATCCTAATATTTCTACTGGAATAGAAGGTCCAACTTTTAAAAGATCTTTTTTATGCTCATTTTTGATAGATTTAATTTTACCATATTCTGATCCACATAAAACTATATCTCCTTTTTTCAATTCACCTTCTTTAATAATAATATTTGATACTATACCTCGACCTTTTTCAAGAAAAGATTCAATTACAATACCTGTAGCCATTCCTTTTGAATAAGCAGATAACTCTAAAATTTCAGATTGTAATAATATACTATTTAATAATTTTTTTATTCCTGTTTTTAACTTTACAGAAATCTTAACAAAAATATTTTCTCCACCTAATTCTTCAGAAAGAATATTATATTTCATTAATTCATTATTAATTTTTTCAATATTAATATTATTTTTATCAATTTTATTAATTGCAACAATAATAGGTACTTTAGCAAATTGTGCATGTTGAATAGCTTCAACAGTTTGAGGCATTACTCCATCATCTGCAGCAATGATTAAAACCACAATATCGGTAATTTGAGCTCCTCGTGCTCGCATAGAAGTAAAAGCTGCATGTCCTGGAGTATCTAAAAAAGTAATTTTTTTATTATTTACTACAACATGATATGCTCCGATACTTTGAGTAATACCACCTTCTTCTTTTAATACCATAGAAGTTTGACGAATACAATCTAATAAAGAAGTTTTTCCGTGGTCTACATGACCCATAACTGTAACAATCGGAGGTCTTAAAATTTTTTTTTGAGATTTATGAAAGCACCTATCTTTCATAATATCTTTTTCTAAAAAATCTTTATAAATTAACTTTACTTTAAATCCCATTTCTTCAGAAATTAGTTGAGCTAAATCTAGTTGTAAAGATTGATTAATAGAAATATTAATTCCAGAACTAGACATTTTTTCAATAACTTTAGAACTTTTTATTCCCATCTTATTAGAAAGTTCTAATACCGTAATTTGATCAAAAATAGTAATTTTTTTATTTACTACATTTTTTGGTTTATGAAAAATTTGTTTTAAAAAATTTTTTTTAATATTTTTTTTAGAATATGTTGAATTTTTTTTAAATCTAACAGATGTAATATAATTTTTTTTTTTTTTTATAAAATTTTTTTTTAATTTATTTTTTTTATTTAATGTTAATTTAAAATTTTTTGCATGTTTTTTTTTTATTTTAGAAAAAGAATCTTTTTTATATATATTTTTTGTTTTTAACAAAAATTTTTTAGAATTAATATTTTTTTTATTAAATTTTAAATCAACAACATTTTTTTTTATACCTATTTTTTTATTTAAATCATATTTGCTTTTTTTGTTTGAATTCTTTAAAACATTTTTTTTAATAAACTTTTTATTTTTTTTTGATATTTTTTTATCAATATTATGTATATATTTTTTTTTTTTATCTAATTGAAAATCTTTTTTTCTCATTTTTTCTCTTATTATTTAGTTTAGAAAATAAAAACAATTTTATTAATTTATAATTCCTATTTATTTTTCTATTCATATATATTTTATTAATTTATTTTTTATATAAATAAAGAATATATATTTTATAATAACATTTTACATGTATTTTTTTTTAATTCCAAACAAATTATAGAAAATTTCTCATATGATAAATTATTTATTAAACCAACAAATATTTCGAGCAGACATAATAAATTCTCCTATTTTTTCAGAATTTAATTCTTTAATTTCTAATAAATCACTTATACTTTGATTTGCTAAATCTTCTATAGTATATATTTTATGCTGAAATAATTTTAGTACAATCCATTCTTTCATACCTTTTATACTAAGCATTTTTTCTTTTAAAATAGCTATATTTTTCGGGTTTTTTGGATCTAAAAAAGATATAAATGATAATGATTTTTGTGCACGTTTTTGAATTTTTAAAAACAATTTTTTATTAATATTTATTTTCTTACAAAATTCTTCTGTAGAAATTAATAATATATCTTCAATTGACCTAATATTATTTTTAAAAAAAAGAGAAAAAATTTTTTTATCAATATGTAAATTTTTCTTAAAAATTTGATAAGTTTTTTTTTTAATTTTTTTATTTTTTATTTCTAATTCTTCAGTAGTCATAACATTTAATTCCCATTTACTTAATTGCGATGCTAATCTAACATTTTGTCCATTTCTTCCAATGGCTTGAGCTAAATCTCTAAAATCTACAGCAATATCTATAAATTTTTTAATTTTATTGACTGTAATAGAAACTATTGCAGCTGGAGCCATTGCGTTTATAACAAATACAGAAATATTTTTATCCCATAAAACTATATCAATTCTTTCTCCAAAAAGTTCATTTGATACTGCTTGTACTCGCGCTCCACGCATACCAACACATGCTCCTACTGGATCAATTCTTGGATCATTAGTCTTAACAGCTATTTTTGCTCTTGAACCTGCATCTCTTGCTATTCTTTTAATTTGAATAATTCCCTCTCCTATTTCTGGAACTTCAATTTTTAATAATTCAGTTAACATTTCTGGTCTAGAGCGACTTAACAATAATTGAGATCCGTGTTTTTCATATTTTATTTTATAAAGTATACTTCTTACTCTATTACCTAAACGAAAATTTTCTCTAGGAAGCATTTCTTTTTTAAATAATAGTCCTTCTGCGTTGTTTCCTAAATCTAGGATAACAAAACGTCTATTTATTTTTTTTACTATTCCAGTAAGAATATTTCCTTGTTTGTTTTTAAAATTTCTAACAATAATAAATCTTTCAGCTTCTCTTACTTCTTGAACAATAACTTGCTTAGCTGTTTGTGTAGTAATTCTATCAAATTTGATTGATTTAATTGGTTCTTCTATGTAATCATTTAACTGAATATTTTTATTTTCATAATAAGCTGCATCAAAAGTAATTTCTTTAGTAGGATGTGTTACATTTTTTACAACTAACCATCTACGATATGTTTTAAAGCTTCCATCTATTTCATTTATAATAACTTTTACATATATATCTTGTTTATATTTTTTTTTTGTAGCTTTTGATAATGCTTTTTCTAATGCTTGAAAAATAATTTTTTTAGGAATAGATTTTTCGTTAGATACAGATTCGATTACTGATAAAATGTTTTTTTTCATTTTTTATTACTCATGTTGAATTTTTTAAATAATTTTTATAAATTTTTAAAAAATTTAAAATAAATTTATATTTTCATATAAAAAAAATTATAAAATAATTTATTTATTTGAACAAAAAACCCCGAATAAACGGGGTTTATAGTAAAAATAATAATTTTATATATTAAGAAATAAACATTTATAATAAAATTTTTATAAAAAAATTTAATTTTAAATATCATTTAATACCGAGGACGGGATTTGAACCCGTATATCTAATCTTATTTAGATACTACTACCTCAAAGTAGCGTGTATACCATTTTCACCACCTCGGCTATTGAAAACTATTGGAAAATAATATTATTTTTAATTTAAATTAATATTCTACAATATACAATTATTTATATTACATTGCAAAATACTTAATATTAAAAATAAACACGCGAAAATAATAGTTAAACGAGTTAAAAATTCATTTGAAGTAGATATATTAAATAAATTTTTGTTAATATTGGTTGTATTCACATTCATAGAACTAAGATTTTTTTGCAATAAAATTAAAAAAATTAATGTTATTGAAATAAATAAATATAAACATAAAAAGAATATACGCACTAGAAAATACCTATTTAAAATATATGAAATTTTTTATATTATATAAATTCTTATAAAAATAATTATTTTTATAAAAAATTTTTTAAAAAATGTATATATTAATATATAATATTTTAAATTAAAAAGTTCAAAAAAATATGTCATTAATTTATATCGATTATATAAAAATAAATTATATAAATTTTATGTATAAAAATTTATATAAAAATATTTTTAAAATAAATAAATTTATATTTTTTTTCTTTGCATTAAAGAATCTATTTGATCAGAATTAATTGTTTCATATTTAATTAAAGCATCTTTCATAGCATGTAATATATCTATATTTGATTTTAAAATATTTTTTGCTCGATTATAATTACTATCAATAAAAAATTTTATTTCTTGATCAATAATTTTGGCTGTACTATCTGAACAATTTAAATTATTTTCAAGAGATTTTCCTAAAAAAGTATCTTCTTCATCTTTTAAATATAATAATGGACCTAATTTTTTTGAAAACCCCCATTTTGTAACCATATCTCTAGCTAAATTTGTTGCTATTTTAATATCATTAGAAGCACCTGTAGAAACATATTCTTTTCCATATATTATTTCTTCTGCTAATCTTCCTCCATATAAAGTAGAAATTTGACTTTCTAATTTTTGTTTATTAATGCTGACATGGTCTTCAGTAGGAAAAAAAAAAGTTACACCTAAAGCTCTTCCTCTGGGAATAATAGTAACTTTATGTATAGGATCATGTTCTGGAACTAATTTACCTACAATAGCATGACCTGCTTCATGATATGCAGTTGCTTCTTTTTGCGTATCTGTCATAATCATAGATTTTCTTTCTGAACCCATCATAATTTTATCTTTTGCTTGTTCAAAATCTTCCATAATTACTACAGAACGTTTGTTACGCACTGCAGAAAGCGCAGCTTCATTAACTAAATTTGATAAATCTGCTCCAGAAAATCCAGGAGTTCCACGTGCAATAATTAAAGGATTAAAATTTTTATCTAATAAAATTTTTTTAGAATGTACTTTTAATATTTCTTCTCTACCTTTAATATCAGGTAATGGCACAAAAACTTGACGATCAAATCTTCCTGGTCTTAATAAAGCAGGGTCTAAAACATCAGGACGATTTGTTGCTGCTATTACAATTACTCCTTGATTTTTATCAAAACCATCCATTTCAACTAATATTTGATTTAATGTTTGCTCTCTTTCATCATTTCCGCCTCCTAAACCAGTGCCTCTTTTCCTACCAACAGCATCAATTTCATCAATAAAAATTATACATGGAGCTAATTTTCTTGAATTTTCAAACATATCTCTAACTCGTGAAGCACCTATACCTACAAACATTTCTACAAAATCTGATCCTGAGATCGTAAAAAATGGAACTTTAGCTTCTCCAGCTATAGCTTTTGCTAATAAAGTTTTTCCAGTGCCTGGAGGGCCTATCATTAAAACACCTTTTGGTATTTTCCCTCCTATTTTTTGAAATTTTTCTGGACTTGTCAAATAATCTACTAATTCTTTTACATCTTCTTTGGCTTCATCGCAACCAGCAACATCTGAAAAATTTATTTTAATTTCATTTTCTTTTAAAAATTTTGCTTTACTTTTACCAAAAGATAAAGCTCCTTTTCCTCCCATTTGTATTTGTTTTATAAAAAACATCCACATCAAAAATAATATTATCATAGGAAACCAAGAAATGAGCATAGATAAAAATAAATTCATTTTATAAGGTTTTGTTCCTATAATTTTAATATTTTTTTTTAAAAGAGTGCTTAATAAATTTGGATCATTAATAGGAATAAACGTAAAATATTTACTATTATCTTTTTTAACAACGTGAATATTTTGTCCATCTAAACTTACTTCACGAATTTTATTTTGATTCACTTCTGATAAAAAAGTAGAATAATTAACTTGATAATTATGCAACTGTGTGAAGTTAAAATTTTGAAATACAGACATTGTAATCATAATTAAAATAAACCAAAGAAAAAAATTTTTAACCGTTTCTCTCAAGAGATTCGCTCCTCACTAAAATTAAAATACTTAGATTTAAAAAAAATTATTTCTTTATATATTTTGCTATAATAAAAATTTCACGAGATTGAGATCTAGAAGCTTTTGGTTTATAAATTTTAACTTGAGAAAAATTTTTTCTTATAAACTGAAAATATATATTAAAACATTTCCCATAAAAACTCTTTGTTATAAAAAAACCATTTTTTGATAAAATTTTAATAGATAAATTTAAAACTGATTTGTTTAAAGATATCGAATTATTTGCATCAATTATAGAATGTCCACTTATTTTTGGAGATATATCAGACATACATACATCTACTTTTTTATTTTTTAATTTTTTTAATATTATATTATATGTGTGAATGTCTGTAATATCTCTGTTAATAAAAATAACCCCATAAATAGGATGCATAAAAGAAATATCACACGCTATAATTTTCCCTGTTGACCCTATTTTTTTTGAAGCATATTCTGACCAACTTCCCGGAGAAGATCCGATATCTAAAATAATATTACCGTTTTTAAAAATATTAAATTTATTATGTATTTGATCTAATTTAAACCAAGCACGAGAACGTAATTTATTTTCATGAGCTTGGCGTACATAAAAATCTTTAAAATGACGTTTTAACCAAAATTTAGAATTAGATTTTCTTTTTTTATAATTCATATATTATTTTAAAAAATTTAAATAAAAAATATATTAATAATGAAGTTTTTATATTTTAATAAAAAAATTTAAACAAAAGTTTTATTTTTATAAAACAAATAATACTAATACAATTAGTTACTATAAAGATTATTTTTAATTAAATTTATATTAACACTTTTTAAAAAAAATAATAAAGATCTAATAAAAATTAGATAAAACAAAATATATAAATATTTATTCTATATATCGAATCTTTAATACTTGATATTTTACTTTTCCAGATGGAGTACATACTTTAACAAAATCATATTTCTTTTTTCCTATTAAACTTCTTGCAATAGGAGAATTAATCGAAATCATATTTTTTTTAAAGTTAGATTCATCATCTCCAACAATTTTATAGGTATAAATATTTTTAGATGTAATATGTAATACAGTAACTGTAGCTCCAAAAAATATTTTCTTAAAATTAGATAAATTTTTTACATCTATAACATTAGAATTTGATAATTTCAATTCAATTTCTTTAATTCTTCCTTCGCAAAAGCTTTGTTCTTCTTTCGCTGCATGATATTCTGCATTTTCTTTTAAATCTCCATGAGATCTAGCTTCAGCAATAGACATAATAATTTTAGGTCTTTTAACTCTTTTTAAAAAATCTAATTCTTTTAATAATTTTTTTTGACCTTGTAACGTCATTAAAACTTTATTTATCACATTTATACCTTAATATTTATAATTGATTTATATTAAAAATTTAATAATATTACTTAATTAATTAGTTTTTATTTTAAAAAAAATAATATATTCATTAAAAAATAAATTGTAATGAAATATTAAAATAATAAATAAATTAATCTATAAAGAAAAATATAAATTTTACTTTAATACATGATATATTAATAAAATTAATTTTATAAAAAAATCTATTAATAATAGATTTTTAAATCTATTATAAATTAAAAAATTTTAAAAAAAAATGAAAAATAAAATAAAAAAAATTTTATACACAAAACTAAAATTAGATTATATACAAGTTAAAAAAGATAATAATTATTATAAAATATTAGTAGTTGGAAATATTTTTTCAAAATTAAATACAATTAACAGACAAAAAATAATATACGCTCCTTTAATGTCCTATATTCAAAAAAATAAAATACATGCTATTTCAATTCAAGCATATTCTATTAATGAGTGGAAAAAAATTAAATTAAAAAAACAAAATTTATTAAAATAAAAATATTTATTTTATAAAAATTATTATAAAAATAAATACAATAAAAAATTGGAGTATTTGTATGTACGCAGTATTTATGAATGGAGGAAAACAGTATAAAGTTAAAATAGGACAAATACTAAGACTTGAAAAAATTAATCATAAAATTGGAAAAATTATAGAATTTAATACAATTTTATTAGTAAAAAAAAATAAAGAAATTTTTTTAGGTCAACCTATTTTAAAAAATACTGTAATTCAAGCTTGTATTTATAAACATGGACGTGAAAAAAAAATACACATAATTAAATTTAATCGTCGTAAGCATTATAAAAAAAAACAAGGACATAGACAAAACTATACAAGTATAAAAATTACAAATATTAATTTATTTAAGGAATAAAATATGGCACAGAAAAAAGCTGGTGGATCTAGCCGAAACGGACGAGATTCACATTCAAAACGATTAGGAGTAAAAAAATTTGGTGGAGAATTTGTACGTTCAGGATCTATAATTATTAAACAAAGAGGTACAAAATTTCATTCAGGATTAAATACAAAATGTGGAAGAGATCATACAATTTATGCAATAAAATCTGGTATAGTTGAATTTAAAAAAAATGGTCTTAATAAGAAAAAAATTATTAATATTATAGAAAAATAAAATATTTTAAATAATTTACATCTATTTTTTTATTATAAAATTATCTTCCTCTTTGTAAGGCACAGAGGAAGTATTATAAAAAATAAATCTTGGAGTTATTATAACTATGAAATTTATTGATCAAGCTATTATTATATTAAAAGCAGGAAACGGAGGAAATGGTATAATTAGCTTTAAACGTGAAAAAAATAATCCTAAAGGAGGTCCAGATGGAGGAGATGGAGGAGATGGAGGAAGTATATTTTTTGAAGCTAATAAAAATTTAAATACATTAATTGATTATACTTTTAAAAAATTTATTCAAGCTGAGAACGGAGAATCTGGTAAAAATCGTAATAAATCTGGGAAAAAAGGAAAAGATATTAAACTTTTTATTCCATTAGGAACAAAAATAATTAATTACTTCACTAATGAAATAATTAAAGAATTTAAATATCATAAACAATCATTTTTAATAATACAAGGAGGATGGCATGGGATAGGAAATTATAGATTTAAATCTTCTACAAATCGTACTCCTAAAAAAAGAACTTTAGGTAAAATTGGAGATACGATAAAAGTAAAATTAGAACTATCTTTACTTGCAGATATTGGTATTATTGGTTTACCTAATGTTGGCAAATCAACTTTTATGAGAATTATTTCTTCTGCTAAACCTAAAATAGGAAATTACTGTTTTACTACTTTGCAACCTAATTTAGGTGTATTTTTTACAAAATCAAAAAAAAGTATTACATTTGCAGATATTCCAGGAATTATGAAAGGAGCTTCTAAAGGCGTCGGTTTAGGATTAAAATTTTTAAGACATATTGAAAAATGTAAAATTCTTTTCCACATAATTGATCTATCTGTACCAAATTATCAAACTATTATTAAGAATATAAATACAATAAATAAAGAAATTCGAGCTTATAAAAATAATTTATATAAAAAAAAAAAATGGTTAGTATTTAATAAATCAGATCTTTTAAATAAAAAAGATATTAAATATAAAATAAAAAAAATTTTAAAAAAAATTCCAAATATTGAAAAATATTTTGTTATCTCTGCAATAAAAAAAACTGGATTAGAAAATCTATATAAAAGTTTGCAGAAAATTATATAAGATAAGTTCAATATAAAATCTAATTTAAAATTTAAATAAATTAGATCTTATACAAGTTAAAATTAATTTAAAAAAAAAGTTAAAGTATTTAACTTGTATATTAAAATAAAA
The DNA here is from genome assembly GCF_964058995.1 of Buchnera aphidicola (Chaitophorus populicola). GTDB lineage: Bacteria > Pseudomonadota > Gammaproteobacteria > Enterobacterales > Enterobacteriaceae > Buchnera_J > Buchnera_J aphidicola_BO. The sequence goes on from NZ_OZ060382.1 coordinate 319,988, forward strand.
TAATTTATCTTTTTGAAAATTGAGGTCGACGTCTAGATTTCCTAAATCCAACTTTCTTTCTTTCTACTTGACGAGAATCACGAGTTACAAAACCTAATTTTTTCAAAATTTTTAAAAAAGTTGTATCAAATTCAATTAAAGCACGTGTAATTCCTTGTCTAATTGCTCCAGCCTGCCCAGAAATACCACCACCTTTTACAGTTATATAAAAATTTAATTTATCAATCATGTTTACAGCTTGTAAAGGTTGCTTAATAAGCATACATGAAGTTTTTCGACTAAAATATTTATCTAATTTTAATTTGTTAACAAGAATATTTCCATTCCCAAGTGTTAAAAAAACACGAGCTGAAGATGATTTTCTTCTACCTGTACCATAATTTCGTACTTTTTCCATTTTTAATTTATGTCCTAAATTTAAATTTTAAGTAAACGTGGATTTTGAGCTTTATGATCATGAAAATCTGTAGCATATACTTTTAATTTTTTAAATATTAAACGTCCTAAAGGACCTTTTGGTAACATTCCATAAACAGCTTTTTTAATAACTTTTTCTGAATTATTTAAAATAATATCAGAAAAACTTTTTTTTCTTAATCCTCCAGGATGTCCAGTATGATGATAATATAATTTGTTTTTAAATTTTTTTCCAGTTACATAAATTTTAGAAGCATTAATAACAATAATATAATCTCCAACATCAATATGTGGAGTATATATACTTTTATGTTTACCACGAAGATAATATGCAATTTTACTTGACAAACGTCCTAATATTTTCCCAGTAGCATCAACATAAAACCAATTTCTTATTAAATTATTTTTAGAAGCTGAAAAACTTTTTATATTCATATTTTATCCTTTATAATATAAAATTTTTTAGAAATTTAAATTTTTTTAAAAAAATATCTAAACAAAAATAAATCTTATAAAAAACTATTAAAATGATAACATTATTTTTTTTTAAATACATTTTTTTATATAAAATAATTTATATAAAAAATGTATTTAAAAAAAAAATAAAAATCTTTATAATAAAAATAAAATATTTTATTTAATAAAACTTTTAAAAAATCTATTTTATATAAAATAAAAAAAATAAATATACTTAAAAAAGGATAATTATGAAAATTCAAAAAAAATTGCTTGAATTAAGAAAAAAAATTAATTTTATTGATAATACTTTTATAAAGTTATTATATAAAAGAAATTTAATTTCTAAAAAAATTATTCAGGAAAAAATTAAAATTAACTATCCAATAAAAGATTCTATACGAGAAAAAGAAATTTTTAAAAAAATAACTTCTACAGGAGAAAAATATAATTTAAAAAAAATATATTTAAAAAAAATTTTTAAGATTATTATTAAAAACTCAGTAAAAATTCAACAAAAAATATATAAAAAAAAAAAATCTAAAATTATGAAAATAGCTTTTTTAGGTCCTAAAGGATCATATTCATATTTAGCTGCTTTAAAATATGCTAAAAAAAAAATAGAATTTTTTATGAAATTCCATGTAAAACCTTTACTCAAGTTATAAAAAAATTACAAGAAAATACCGCAAAATTTGCTATATTACCTATAAAAAATAATTCTTCCGGAAATATTAAAGAAACTAATAAATTATTAAAAAAAAGTACATTTTTTATTAAAGATAAAATTAAAATTAAAGTTAATCATTGTATAGTTTCAAAAAAAAAAAATTCTTTGGAAAATATACAATTTATTTATAGTCATGCAGAACCCATTAAACAATGTCAATTATTTATAAAAAAATTTCCTTTATGGAACATTAAATATACTAATAGTTCTTCAGAAGCTATGAGGAAGATATCTATAAAAAAAAAAAATAATATTGCTGCAATAGGAAACCAAGAATCTAGTAAATTATATAATTTATATATTATTAAAAATAACATTTCTGATAAAAAAACAAATCAAACATTATTTTATATAATAACTAAAAATAATTAGTATTTTAAAATAATTTTATTAAACAATATTAATATAAAATGACTGTAACATAAAAATTTATTAAAAATAAATAGTTTTATAAAAATAATTTTGAGTAAAATAAAATGTTTACAAAACTAACTAAATGTTTTAAAAAAATAACACAAAATATTTCTAATAGAGGACGACTCACAGAAAAAAATATTAAAAATACATTAAGAGAAATAAGAATAACATTATTAGAGGCAGATGTATCTTTAATAGTAATAAAAAAATTCATTAAAAAAATTAAAAAAAGATATCTTGGTAAAGAAATTAATAATTCCTTAACACCTGGACAAGAATTTATAAAAATTGTAAAACATGAATTAATAAGAATAATTGGAAAAAAAAATTATTCAATAAAATTTTTACCTAAAAAATTATCTATTTTTTTAATTATAGGTTTGCAAGGAGCAGGAAAAACTACAAGTATTGGAAAATTATCTCAATTATTTAAAGATAAATTTAAAAAAAAAATTTTAGTTACATCTATAGATGTATATAGACCTGCAGCAATAAAACAACTAGAAATTATTGCTTCTAAAATAAAAATTGATGTTTTTAAATCTAATAATTTAGAAAAACCAATAGATATCGCAAAACGAGCTGTAGAATATGCTAAAATAAAAAAATATGATCTTTTAATAATAGATACTGCTGGAAGATTACATATTAATCAAAAATTAATGCAAGAAATTCAAAATATTCATTATTATATAAATCCTATAGAAACAATTTTTGTAGTTGATTCTATGATTGGTCAAGATTCCATAAATATAATAAAAAAATTTCAAGAATTTATTTTTATTACAAGTGTTTTCTTAACTAAACTAGATTCAAATGCAAGATGTGGAATAGCATTATCAATAAAATATTTAACAAAAATTCCAATTAAATTTCTTGGAACTGGAGAAAAAATTAATGATATTAAAATGTTTAATCCAAAAAAGATTGCTTCTAGAATTTTAGGAATGGAAAGTATTTTATCTGAAATTAAATCTATAGAAAAAAAAATTGACAAAAATTACATTAATAAATTAAATAAACAAATTAAAGATTATCATTCATTTGATTTAAATGATTTTCTAAAACAAATATATCAAATCAAAAAAATGGGAAATATTCAATTTTTATTAAATAAATTACCAATCAATGATAATATTAAAAATAATATTTTGTTTCAAATGAATGATTCTACAATATTAAAAACAGAATCAATAATTAATTCTATGACTATAAAAGAAAGAAATTATCCTAATATTATTAATATATCACGTAAGAAAAGAATTGCATTAGGATCTGGAACAACTATACAAGATATAAATAAACTTTTAAAACAATTTAAATCTATAAAAAAAATTATGAAAAAAATAAAAAATATCGGATTTATAAAATTATTTAATAGAATTAAAAATATGATTTTATAAAAAAATATTTATATAAAAATAAAATTTTATTTAATTTTTAAGGACAAAAAAAATGGTAAAAATAAGATTATCTAGACATGGATCTAATAAAAAACCTTTCTATCAAATTATTGTAACTGATAGTAGAGCAGCAAGAAATGGGCGTTTTATTGAAAAAATTGGTTTTTTTGATCCTATTTGTAAAAATAAATTACATTCATGTAAAATTAATTTAGATAAATTAAAATATTGGACTAAAATAGGTGGAAAAACTTCTAAAAGAGTAAAAAAAATAATAAAAAATTATATTAAAATAAATGATTAATAAAAACTTTAATCAAATTATTATAGGTAAAATTTGCGCACCGTATGGAATTTTAGGATGGAATAAAATGTTTTCATTTACTGAAAACAAAAAATCTATCTTTACATATAATCCTTTATTTTATTCAAAAAAAAATATTATTTATGTTTTAAAAATTATACAATGGAAAATTATAAAAAATTATTTTTTAATAAAAATAAAAAATGTAAATAATCGAAACACTGCTTATTTATTTCAAAATATAGATATATTTATCTATTCTAAACAAATTAAAAAAAAAAAAAATGAATATCTTTGGAATGAAATTATTTCATGTAAAATTTTTAATATAAATAAAAATTTTTTAGGTAAAGTAATAAATATTATTAGAACTTATTCAAATGATATTTTAGTAATTAAAAAAAATGATTATACTAAAGAAATATTAATTCCTTTTGTAAAAAATATAATTATTAAAAAAGTTAATGTTAAAAAAAAAATCATGCTTGTAGATTGGAGAGAATAAAAACTTTGCAAACAAAAAATAAAAAAAAATTTTTAAATTTTAAAATAATCACAATTTTTCCAAAAATGTTTAAATCAATAATGAATTATGGAATTCTCTCACGAGCAATAAAAAAAAAAATTATTAAATTTACTATATTAAATTTAAGAGATTTTAGTAATAACAAAAATAAAAATATAGATGATCGACCTTATGGAGGAGGACCTGGTATGATTATGAGTTTTATTCCATTAAAGCAAGCTATAACTAAATATATAAAAAAAAAAAATATTATATAATTTATTTATCTCCACAAGGAAAAAAAATTAATCAAAATAATTTAAAAAGTTTATCTAAAATTAAAAATATCATATTAATTTGTGGAAGATATCAAGGCATTGATCAAAGATTTATAGAAAAATTTGTAGATCAAGAATTATCTATTGGAGATTATATATTAACAGGAGGAGAATTAGCAGCAATGGTATTTATAGATGCTATTTGTAGATTTATACCAGGCGTAATTAAAAAAAAAAACATACAACACCAAGATTCATTTTATAAAAATTTATTAGATTATCCTCATTATACTAGACCTAAAATTATAGATAATATGAAAGTTCCAAATATTTTGTTATCAGGAAATCATAAAAAAATTGCACATTGGAGACTAAAAAAATCCATTGAACTTACTTTTTTAAAAAAACCAAAATTATTTAAAAAAAAAATTTTTACTATTAAAGAAAAAAAAATTTTAAATAAAATACTCCAATTAAAAAATAAAAATATCACTACTTCTGAAAAATAAAAAAATGAATAATATATTAAATATTATAGAAAAAAGACAAATTAAGAAAAATATACCTAAATTTCGATCAGGAGATACTGTAGAAGTTCAAGTTTGGGTAATGGAAGGAGTAAAAAAACGTCTTCAATCTTTTGAAGGTATTGTAATTTCTAAAAAAAATAGATTTTTACAATCATCTTTTTGTGTTAGAAAAATTTCAAATGGAGAAGGTATAGAAAGAGTCTTTCAAACTCATTCTAAAAATATTGAAAACATATTTATTAAACGTAAAGGTTTTGTTAGAAAATCTAAATTATATTATTTACGTAAAAAATTTGGTAAATCTGCTAGAATTAAAGAAAAAATTTAATATATCTTGTAATCTATAAATTAAATTTATTTTCTTTAAAATAAAAAAAGCAGTCATAACATTAAGTGTGACTGCATATAAAAATATTTAAAAAATTTTTAATTTATTAAATTATTAAAATAAATTTTAATCTGTTCCTCCTATAGTTAAAGAATCTATTTTAATAGTTGGTTGTCCTACAGAAACAGAAATATCTTGTCCATCTTTAGAACATATGCCAATTCCATTATCCATTTTTAAATCATTTCCTACCATAGATACTTTATTCATAATTTCTATTCCAGATCCAATTAAAGTTACTTCTTTAATTGGATAAATAATTTTTCCTTTTTTAATTAAATATGCTTCAGATGTAGAAAAAACAAATTCTCCAGAAGTAATATTAACTTGTCCTCCACTAAAATTCACTGCATATATTCCATAATCAACACTTTCTATAATTTCTAAAACAGTAGATTTTCCAGAAAGCATATACGTATTAGTCATACGAGGTAAAGGAAGATATGCATAAGATTCTCTTCGTCCATTACCTGTAGAAATAGTATTCATAAGGTAAGCATTAAATTTATCTTGCAAATATTTTTTTAAAATACCATTTTTTACTAAAATATTATATTTTCCTGGAGTACCTTCATCATCAATTGATATTGAACCATTTAAATATTTTTTTGTTCCATCATCAACTATCGTACATAAATTAGAAGCAACTTTTTGATTTATTTTATTACTATATACAGACAAATTTTTACGATTAAAATCTCCTTCTAATCCATGACCAACAGCTTCATGTAATAATACTCCTGGAAATCCAGAACCTAATATTACAGGAAAAGATCCTGAAGGAGCTTTATTTGCACTTAAATTTAAGATAGACATTCTAGCTGCTTCTTTCGTTAAATATTCTAAATTTGAATAACCATTTTTATTTTTTTTAAAAAAATATTGATATGTACTTCTAATACCTCCTCCATTAGTTCCAACTTCACGTTTTCCATGATCTTCAGATAAAACATATATAGAGAGAGAAACTAGAGGTCTAATATCTGTAGCTAAAACTCCATCTGTAGATGCAACTAATATATTTTCATATGTTCCAGATAAACATGCATTTACTTGCACAATTCTTGAATCATATCTTCGGGCAATTTGATCTACTTGAGATAAGATATTTATTTTTTCTTGATTTGTTAAAGAATTTAAAGGATTATCAAATCCATAAAAAGATTTATTTGTAGAGTAAATAAAATTTTTATTATTTTTGTATTCTTTATTTTTTAAAATATTTTTAACTAAATATGTAATTTTTTTTAATCCTGTTAAATTTATTTGATTTGTATAAGCAAATCCAGTCATTTGATTATAAATCGCTCGTAATCCTATTCCCATATCAATATTATATATTCCATTTTTAATAATTTTATTTTCTAATATCCATGATTCATGTAATTTTGATTGAAAATATATATCAGAATAATCTATCGTTTTCTTAGATAAGTCAGATAATACAGAAAAAATATCTTCTATACTAATATTATTTTTTAATAATATATTATTTGTTACTGTATTAAAATTCATATTCACTCTCTTTTTAAATACAAATTATTAAAAACCTAAAAATTTTTAAATTTAAATTTTAATATATTTATAATTTTTAATTTTTAGATATTTAACATTTATTTTATATTTTGTATCTTGTAATATATATTGTATAATATAATTTAACTTAATTAATCAAAAAAATAACACATGCAAAATAAATTTACTATATTATTAATTAATGGACCAAATTTAAATCTTTTAGGATCAAGAGAAAAAAAAATTTATGGAAATATATCTTTATCTGATTTAATTAAAAATTTAAAAATATATGCAAAAAAATATCATATAAAAATCAATCATGTTCAATCTAATGCTGAACATATCTTAATTGATGCAATACATAACGCAAAAAAAATAATTGATTATATAATAATTAATGCTGCTGCTTTTACACATACAAGTATTGCTTTACGAGATGCTTTACTAGCTATACAAATTCCATTTATAGAAGTACATATATCAAATATTTATGCTCGAGAAAATTTTCGTTCACATTCATGGATTTCAGATATTTCTAACGGAGTTATTTGTGGATTAGGTATAGATAGTTATAAATGGGCTTTAAAAACAGCGATTAAGAGATTATATAAAAAAATTAATTAATTATTAATTCGTTTATAACACTAAAAATATTTTTATAACTATCATATAAAATTTAAAATATTATCAATTATATTTAAATTATTACAAAAATTTATTTAATTTAATATATATTTTCTTTAAATACTTTTATTAAAATAAAAAAAATTAATTAAATTCAAACGTTATATTTATATAAATTATATTTCTTGATTTAATTTATGTATTAAATCAATTATATCTTTTGGTAAATTAATTTTAAAACACATTTTTTTATTTGTTATTGGATGTAAAAATTTTAATTGAGAAGCATGCAAAGATTGTCTAGGAAAACTTCTAATCACATGAAATAATTTACTATTTCTTAAATTCTTAAAAAAATTTAAATAATATTTATATTTTTGATCTCCAACTATCGGATGTTTAATATATAACATATGAACACGTATCTGATGTGTTCGTCCTGTTTCTAATCTAATTTTTAACCATGTACATGCTTTAAATCTTTTTTTTACTCTATAATGCGTAATTGCATTTCGTCCATCTAAAGAGACAGTCATATGTGTACGTTTTATTCTATCACGTGCAATTGGAGCATTAATTGTACCTCCATATTTTATTTTTCCTAAAACAATAGCATCATATTCTCTGCAAATTTTTCTTAATTTTATCATTTTTTTTAAAACAAAATAAGAAACAATCGTTTTCGCAATAATTATTAATCCAGTAGTATCTTTATCTAATCGGTGTACTATTCCTGATTGAGGAATATTTTTAATATTTTTATAATAAAAAATTAATCCATTTAAAAGAGTATTATGAGAATTTCCATGACCTGGATGTACAACTAAAGAAGATGATTTATTTAAAATTAATAAAAATTCATCTTCATAAATAATATTTAAATTTATTTTTTCAGGAATAAAAAATTTTTCTTTCTTTAAAAATATTTTAATATTTATAATATCTCTTTCCATAACTTTATAATCAGGATTTCTAATAATAGAATTATTTACTAAAACATAGCCTTTTAATATACATTGTTTAAAATAATTTCTAGAATATATAAGAAATAATTTTGATAATACTATATCTATTCGAGATTTATTAAATATTTTTTTAGGAACTTTTTTTTCTAATAGAATAAAACTTTTCAAATATACTTATCCTTTATAAATTTAAATTTAAAAAAAAAAAAATTAATACAAAACATTTAATTTAAAATTTTAAATATTAACTATAAAAATATATCATTTATTAAATGTTAATAAAATTATTTATTTAAATATATACATTTAATAAAAAATTATTACTAAAAATTATCTTAAATATAGTAAAATTATTTAATTAATTATTATATAATTAATAAAAAATTTTTAAAATATAATAATATTTTGGATTTATATGTATAAAAAAACAGAAAAAATACGTCAAATGTTTTTAAATTTCTTTAAAAGTAAAAATCATATAATCTATCCTAGCAGTTCTTTGATTATTGATAATGATCCAACATTATTGTTTACTAATGCAGGAATGAATCAATTCAAAGATGTATTTTTAGGTTATAAAAAAATTAAAGACAAAAAAATCGCTAGTGCACAATACTGTTTACGAACAGGTGGAAAACATAATGATTTAGAAAACGTTGGTTATACATCTAGACATCATACATTCTTTGAAATGTTAGGAAACTTTAGTTTTGGTAGCTATTTAAAAAAAAAATCTATAGTATATTCCTGGGAACTACTTACTTCAATAAAATGGTTTAATATTAATCCAAATAAACTTATAGTAACTATTTATGAAAACGATATAGAATCATATCAAATTTGGAAAAATATTATAGGATTATCAAATAATCAAATAATTTCTATTAAAGACATAAATAATATTAAATATACATCAGATAATTTTTGGAAAATGGAAAAATATGGACCATGCGGTCCGTGTACAGAAATTTTTTATGATTATGGAGAAAATGTTAATGGAAGTTTACCTGGATCTAAAAAAAATATTGGAGATCGATTCTTAGAAATATGGAATATTGTTTTTATTCAATATCATAAACTACCAAAAAAAAAATTTATTAAATTAAAAACTCCTTCAGTAGATACCGGGATGGGATTAGAAAGAATAGCTTCTGTTTTACAAAATGTACAATCAAATTATCAAATAGACATATTTCGTAAAATCATAAAAGGTATTAGTAAAAAATTTAAAATCTCTAAAAAAGTAAATTATAAAGCTTTACAAGTTATTTCTGATCATATCCGTTCTAGCGCTTATATTATTGCCAGCAATGTTTTACCTTCTAATGAACATCGAGGTTATATTCTAAGAAAAATTATTAGACGAGCTATTAGACATGGTAGATCAATTGGATTAAAAAAATGTTTTTTTTATAAGATCTTACCTATTTTAATACAATCTATGAATAATTCAAATCATCTTTTAATTCGTAATAAAGATAAAATTCAAAATATATTAAAAATGGAAGAATTACAATTTTCAGATACTTTAGATAAAGGACTTAAAATATTAAAAAATGAAATAAAAAATTTAAAAAACAATACACTAAATTCTGATATAGTATTTTATTTATATGATACATTAGGGTTTCCAATAGATTTAACTAAAGATTTTTGTAAAGAAAAAAATATTCAAATAAATACTAAAAAACTTAAAAAAAAAATAAAAAAACAAAAACAATTAAATATAAATAAAAAAAATTATAATAAAAATAAATTATCTATATATATTCATAAAAAAACAAATTTTATTGGATACGAAAAGTATCAAACTCAAACTATTGTAATAAAAATTTATGTTAATAATATATCTGTTAATAAAATTAATAAAAACAGTATTGGTCAAATAATTTTAGAAAAAACTCCTTTTTATGGACAATCAGGTGGACAAATTGGAGATACTGGAATAATAAAATCAAAACATGGAATTTTCAAAGTTTATGATACGAAAAAATATGGTGATATTATTATTCATCATGGAAAAATTTCTTCAGGAGAAATTAAAAAAAATACTTTAGTTAAAGCAAAAATTAATATAAAAAAAAGAAAATTAATTGAAAAAAATCATACTGCTATACATTTACTACATGCAGCGTTAAAAAAAACTTTAGGAAAAAATATTATACAAAAAGGTTCTTTAGTTAACGAAAAAAAAATTAGATTTGATTATTCTTATTTTAATAATTTAACATTTAAAAAAATTAAAAAAATCGAACAAATAGTTAATAAATATATTCGAAAAAACATTAAAATTACAAATTTTATAACAAATTTTAAAAATGCTAAACAAAAAAAATATATATTTTTAGAAAACAAAATTTATACAAATAAAGTTAGAGTTATTTCAATTGACTCTGTTTCAGATGAATTATGTGGTGGTACTCACGTATCTCAAACAGGTGAAATTATTCTTTTTAAAATAATCAATGAAAATAGTATATCATTTGGAATTAGACGTATTGAAGCTGTCACTTATAAAAAAGCTTTTAAAGAAATTACGAAAAATGAAGAAAATTTAAATAATATAAAAGAAATTTTTTCAGTACATAAATCTAATTTAATAAAGAAAATAGAAGACATTTTAAAAAAAAAGATACAATTATCAAAAGATAACAAAAATCTTACACAAAAATGGTTAACTTTATTAATAAAAAAAATATCTCAAAAATATATAAAAATTCATAACCATTATATTTTTTTTCAAATATTAAATAATGAAAAAAATAAACACATTTTAAAAATCATAGATCAATTACAAAAAAAATTTCACTCAAGTATTATTATTATAATTAATTTATCTAAAAAAAATTATTTAAAAATTAAAGTTAGTAAAAAATTAACTAAAATTATTCAAGCAAAAAAAATTATTTTACATATTTTTCAAAAAATATCAGGAAAGGGAGGAGGAAATATACATTTTGCTGAAGGTATTATAAATTCATCTTTATCGATAAAATTAATAATACAAAAATGCAAAAAATTAGCTCTTACTGAAATTAAAAATAATATCAATAATTATAAATTTAGTATTTAACAAAAATCACAAGTTATAATCTTATATGAAAAGAATTTTAAAACGTAAATACTAAAATTATATGGAATTATAAAAAATATTTTAAGGAGAAAAAATGTTGATTTTAACTAGAAGAATTGGAGAAACATTGATTATAGGTGATGAAATAACAGTTACAGTTCTTGGAATCAAAGGAAATCAAGTACGTATAGGAGTTAATGCTCCAAAAGAAATTTCAGTACATAGAGAAGAAATATATCAAAGAATACAATCTGAAAAAAAAAAAATAAAAGATATAAATTAATAAATAAATTTTTTCCAAAAAAATATTTATATAATTTTAATTAAAATAAAAAAATATAAAAAATTGACTTTATAAAAGAAAAAAGTATAAAATAGAAATATATAGTTTAAAAAAAAATAAAAAAATAAAAAAAATTTTATCAAAGTGAGATGGCCGAGTGGCTTAAGGCGCTCCCCTGCTAAGGGAGTATGTACTTTAAAAATGCATCGAGGGTTCAAATCCCTCTCTCACTGTTTTTAAAAAATATTTATTCAAAAATTTTATATTTAAAATAATATTTTATTTACGCATCCGTAGCTCAGTTGGATAGAGCACTCGGCTACGAACCGAGAGGTCGAGGGTTCAAATCCTTCCGGATGTAATAAAAAAAATAAATAAATATATTATTATTGTAATTATTTTTTTATAATAAATAAAATTTATGTATTTAATAAATATGATTCAAATAAATTTTAATAAAATAAAATTAATTTAATATATTTAAATAAATACTCTATATAAAAATTTAAAAAAATACTTAATTAATCAAATAATTTACTATATAATTATTTTAAAAAAATAAAATAAAATATTAATAAATTAAATTTATATTTTCATAATTTAAAATAATTAGTTAATCATTCTAAAATAAATATTTTTATATAAAAAAATATATCAAATATATAAATTTATTTAATATTAATGAAATTATATAAAATAAAAATATTTTTATAAAAAATAATTTAATAAACTTTAAAAATGAAATTCAATTATGACTAAAAATAGTTTTAACAGATTTTTTTGTGCTAATTAATAAAATATCAGGTTTTCTTTGTGAAAATATTCCTACAGATATAACTCCAGGTATATTATTAATTTTTTTTTCTAAACGAAGAGGATTTCTAATAAATAAATTTTTTACATCTAATATATAATTATTATTATCAGTAATAATATTTTTTCTTATTTTTACAATACCTCCTAATTTTTCTAATTCTTTTGTAACATACTTATAAGACATTGGTAAAACTTCTATTGGTAAAGGAAAATTTCCTAAAACATTTACTTGCTTAGTATGATCAATCATACAAACAAATTTTTTTGATGCTGAAGCTATAATTTTCTCCTGTGTTAAAGCAGCTCCTCCTCCTTTAATCATATCCATATTATTATTTATTTCATCAGCACTATCAAAATAGATTGATACATAATCTACATCATTTAACTTAACTATAGGAATATGATTTTTTTGTAAACTTATTGTAGTATTATTAGATGATGATACTGCTCCTTGAATACTATTTTTAATTTTTCCTAAATATTTAATAAAATAAGATATAGTTGATCCTGTTCCTATACCAATTATTTTATTTTTAGGTATATATTTTAAAGCTTTTTTTGCAACTATTTTTTTTAAATTTTTTATTTTCATCAGATAAATACCAATATTTTATCAAAAAATATTTTACATATAATTTTATAAAAATAATAAATAATAAATAAAAAATTAATTTAAATAAATTATAAAAATATAAAATATTTATTAAATGAAAAAAATTAATATTTATTTTAAATAAAAAAATTTTAAATATATTTTATATTTATATTTATTTAAACTGGGGTACCTGGATTCGAACCAGGGATGTCGGTATCAAAAACCGATGCCTTAACCTCTTGGCTATACCCCAAAATTTTTTAATACGGAAGGCGAGATTTGAACTCGCAAACCTAATTAGGCGCCAGAACCTAAATCTGGTGCGTCTACCAATTTCGCCACTTCCGCATATGTTATGCTTATAAATTAATAAATTAATAAATTAAAATATATTTATATATTTTTTTAGCTATGACGGGAATTGAACCCATGACCTCAGCGTTATGAGTGCTGCGCTCTAACCAACTGAGCTACATAGCCTAATTTTTTTGTATATTATAAATTTAAACTTTAAAATAAAATTAATATAATTTATTTTTTACAGATTAATTTATTAAATTAAAAAATATCTTTATAAAAATAAATTATTATATATAAACATTTTAACATAAAAATTTTTATTTTTATAAATATTTCTTAAATTTAAATTTTTAAAATTATATCATATACTAAATAAAAATTCTATAAAGAAAAAATATTCTTTTAGTCTAAGAAATTTACTAACCTAGCATTATTCTATACTTCAAATAAATGGAAAATAAATGATTCAAATTAATCAAATTAAAAATTTTATTTATAAAATTATTAATCAAGATCTTAAAAATAAAAAATATAAAAAAATTCATACTAGATTTCCACCAGAACCAAATGGTTTCCTTCATATTGGACATGCTAAATCAATATGTTTAAATTTTGAAATCGCAAAAATATATCATGGAAAATGTAATTTAAGATTTGACGATACAAATCCTAATCATGAAAGTAAAATTTATGTTAAAGCAATTAAAAAAGATATTAAATGGATCGGTTATAAATGGAATAAAAAAAGTTTTTATGTATCTCAGTATTTTAAAAAACTATATAAATATGCAAAAATATTAATACAAAAAAAATTAGCATACGTAGATCAATTATCTAAAAAAGAAATAAAAAAATATAGAGGTACTTTAAAAAAAACAGGAAAAAATAGTCCTTATAGAAATCAAACTGTTAAAGAAAACTTAAAGTTATTTAAAGATATGAAAAATGGAAAATTTAAAGATGGTGATTTATGCTTACGAGCAAAAATTAATATGAGTTCAGCAAATATCGTTATGCGTGATCCTGTTTTATATCGAATAAAAAATATTGCACATTATCGTACAAAAAAAAAATGGTGTATATATCCTACATACGATTTTAGTCATTGTATATCAGATTCTATAGAAAAAATTACTCATTCTTTATGTTCGTTAGAATTTTTAGATAATAATCAATTATATCAATGGATTTTAAAAAATTTAAACATAAAAAAACATGCTAAACAATATGAATTTTCTAGATTAAATTTAGAATATACTATTCTTTCAAAAAGAAAATTAAAAACTTTAATAAAAAATAAAATTGTAGCAGGATGGGATGACCCTCGAATGCCAACAATATCTGGACTAAGAGTAAGAGGATACACACCTGAATCTATTATTAATTTCTGTAAAAAAATAGGAGTATCTAAAAAAAATCATTTAATTGAATTTTCATTATTAGAACACTGTATACGTAACCATTTAAATAATATCGCTTATCGATTTATGGCAATTATAAACCCATTAAAAATTATTATTACAAACTTACCTGACCAACATAATGAAAAAATAATTGTTAATAATCATCCTTTATATCCAAATATGGGAACTCATAAAATTTATTTTAATAAAATTATATATATTGATAAAAATGATTTTCAAGAAAAAGCAAATAAAAAATATAGACGATTAACTATGAAACAAGAGGTAAGATTACGATATTCTTATATAATTAAAGTACAAAAAATTAAAAAAGATTCTTTTGGTCATATAAAAAAAATTTATTGTACATATGATAAAAATACTTTAAATAAGAATCCTACAGATAGAAAAATAAAAGGTGTAATACATTGGATTTCTAAAAAAAATTCTATTTCAGCTAAATTTAGAATTTTTCAACATATTTTTTCAATCAAAAACCCAGATACAACAAAAAATTATTTAAAATATATTAATAATAAATCAATTAAAATTAAAAATGGACTTATAGAAAAAAATCTAATTAAAAATACAGATATAAAATTTTTTCAATTTGAAAGAGAAGGTTATTTTGTAATTGATAAAAGAGAAACTATTAAAAACAAGAAAATTACTTTTAATAAAACTATTTCTTTAAAAGGGAAAAAATACTAAATAATTATTTTTTAATAAAATATATTTTTATTAAAAAATATTATTTAAAGAAATTATATAAAAGAATTTTTTAAAAATTGTATAAACTAAATATATTTTTATTACTATCTAAAATAATATTTTTTTAAGGAAAAAAATTACTATAAAATCTTAAAAGTTTCTTAAAAAAATTCTAATTAAACATTAAAATTATAAAGTTAAACTCATATATTAATTTTAAATCTAATTACTATAAATCTTATTTAATATAAAAAATATATTTATCACAGAAGATAACGTAGAAAAAATTTAGATTTATACATTATAAAAGATTTACTTATGTTAAAAAAAAATCGTTATAATAATTTTATTGTTAAAAAAATATATTAAAAATTCTAAAAAAATAGATTATTTAAAAAACTACGAAATTCATTCTTTACATTATAATCAATTATAAAAAAATCATGTAAAAAATAAATTTATATTATTAAAATAAAAGTATAGTTTCAGATATTAAATCTTTTCTATTTTTATAAAAAACATATTAAAAAACTATTAATTATAAAAGAACAATATACTGTTTATATTCATTTAAATTTAATTCTATATATTTTATTTCTAATAAAATAAAAATTAAGTCTACTCAATATTCTATTAAAAAAATTTTATCTATTAAAATTTAATCTTATATTTAATTTATAAATCTAAAAAAATTCAAAAAAAATTTTTCTTTATTTAATAATTCTTACACAAATAGTTGTTAATTTTAAAAAACTTTAAATTTATTTTTAATATTTCCTAATATATTAAAATCACAAAGTTGAATTAATATATTTTTAAATATTTTTATTTAAAAAATGATACAAATTTAATAAAATAAAAACTATTATAAAAGAAGAAAAAATATTAATAAAAAATGTTACAATGAGAATTATAGATAAATATCTTTTACTAAATAATTCTTATAAATCAGTTCTTGAAATATTAAGAAATTTAATTATAAAATTTAAAAAAATATTTATAAAATTAATTAATATAAAAAAAATTAATAAATAAACTGAAATTAATTAAAGAAATTATATAGAATATTAATACCAAGAGGATTTGAAAAAAACATTAAAAAAATATTTATCTACATAACATGCTAAAAAATATATTATTTTTATATTTTTTTTAGGTTTATAAATTTTTTTTATTAAATTTATAAAAAAATATCATAGATATAAAAAATTTAAATTCTTCTGAATTTTCTTCATATTATAAAAATTCTTTTATATCTCTAATTAAAAAATTAAAAATTTTTTTACATAAAAAATAGTAAAAAAATTTTATAAATATATAAAATTAAAAAATAAAAATTGTATTTAAAAAAATAATTTTTCTAGATCTTTGTAGAAGATTTTTATAAAAAAATATAAAAAAATACTAAATAAACTAAAATTTTTTTTCACAAGTTCAGAAAATAATTTAAAAATTACAGAATTTAAAAAAAATTGTTAAAATTATATAATTAAAAAATTATCTTAATTTATTTGCATGTCAATTTCATTTAGAATTTACATCTATACCTCGAGATAGACATCCTTTATTTAAAAGATTTGTTAAAGTATCGATAAAATATAAAAAAATAGAAAAATAATTATATCTAAAATACATTAAATATATTACGAGGGAAAAATGTCTAAAATAATAAAAATTATTGGTAGAGAAATTATTGATTCTAGAGGTAATCCTACTGTAGAAGCAGAAGTACATATTAAAAATGGTTTAATTGGAAGAGCTTCAGTACCTTCAGGAGCATCTAAAGGATCTAAAGAAGCATTAGAGATAAGAGATTATAATAAAAAACGTTTTCACGGTCAAGGCGTTAAAAAATCTGTTTCTTTAATTAATAATTTAATATCAAAAGAATTATTATACAAAGATTCATTAGATCAGAAAAATATTGATCAAATTATGATAGAATTAGATGGAACTAAAAATAAATCTGTATTAGGAGCAAATACAATGTTAGCTATTTCTTTAGCTAATGCTAAAGTTGCTTCTATATTTAAAAAAGTAAATTTATTTGAACATATTGCAGATTTAAATAATACTTCTAAAAAATATTCTATGCCTTTACCTATGATGAATATTATTAACGGAGGAAAACATGCAAATAATAATATTGATATTCAAGAATTTATGATACAACCAGTATCTGCAAAAAATTTTAAACATGCTATCAGAATAGGATGTGAAATTTTTTATTCATTATCTAAAATACTAAAAAAAAAAAATATGAGTACAGCCGTCGGTGATGAAGGAGGATATGCTCCAAATATAAATTCTAATGAAGAAGCGATTCTTTTAATATTAGAAGCAATAGAAAAATCTGGATATATTATTAAAAAAGATATTACTCTAGCAATAGATTGTGCAGCATCTGAATTATATGATATTAATTCTGAAAAATATTATCTTAAAGGTGAAAATAAAAAATTTAGTTCTTATGAATTTACACATTATTTACAAGAGCTGTCATATAAATATCCTATTTTGTCTATTGAAGATGGACAACATGAATCAGATTGGAAAGGATTTGCATATCAAACTGAAATTTTAGGTAAAAATATTCAAATTGTAGGAGATGATTTATTTGTTACTAACAATAAAATTTTAAAGAAAGGAATTAAGAATAAAATTGCTAATTCTATTTTAATAAAACCTAATCAAATTGGAACTTTAACAGAAACATTAAAAACTATTAAAACAGCTCAAAAATCAAACTATAATGTAATTATTTCTCATCGTTCAGGAGAAACTGAAGATGTTACTATCGCAGATTTATCTGTTGCAACATCTGCTGGTCAAATTAAAACTGGATCGTTAAGTAGAACAGATAGAATTGCAAAATATAATCAATTAATTAGAATTGAAGAATATTTAAAAGATTATAATACTCCATATAATGGATTAAAAGAGCTTAAAATTAAAAAATAATATATTTATATATTAAAATTATTACGTAGTAAAATACTTTATTTTACAATATTTTATTTTACTACAATAAATCTCTAATAATTTTTTTAAAACAAAAAAATTTTTATTAAATATATTTAAAAATTTTATTATTAAATTACTAATATAAAAATTAATATAATAATTATACATTTTTAGTATGTAAAAAAAATTAAAAATTTAATATATGTAATATATTTTTCATTAAAAAATATTTGTCTCTAGAATAGATAAAAAAATATAAAATCAAGTGTTATAATTTAAGATTAATTAATAAATGTATTTTAAATATTTACTCTTTTAATTACTATAAATATATATATGAAATTATATAAAAAAAAATTAGTTATAATTATTGATGGAACAAATTATTTATATAGATCTTATTTTACTTTTAAAAATTTTAAAAATAAAGAAGGGCAATCAACAGGTGCAATATATGGTGTATTACTTATGTTGAGGAAAATTCTTTATGAATATCAACCTAAAAAAATAATTATAGTATTCGATCATAAAAAAAAAACTTTTAGAAAAAAAATATATGAAAAATATAAATCTAATAGATTAAAAATTCCAAAAGATTTAAAAAATCAAATTCAAAAATTAATAAAAATTATTAAATATATGGGTATTAAAGTATTACAAATACCAGGAATTGAAGCAGATGATATTATTTGTACAGTTGCAATCAATCAAAGTAAATATGAAAAAAAAATATTAATTTTAACAAATGATAAAGATATCACTCAAATAATAAATTCCAAAATATATATTCTAAATCATCAAAATAAAATAATTACAAAAAAAGAAGTAATAAAAAAATTTGGTACTACTCCGAAATTAATGAAATATCTATTAGCAATAGCAGGTGACCAATCAGATAATATTCCTGGAATACCTGGAATTGGAATTAAAACAGCTCAAAAAATTCTTAAACATTTTAAATCTTTAAAAGAAATTTATAAAAATTTAAATAAATTATCATTATTAAATATTAGAAACGCAAAAAATCTTTCTCAAATATTTCAAAAAAATAAAAAAATTGCATTTATGTCTTATTCGTTATCTAAAATACAAGTAAATATTAAATTATCTTTACTAAAAAAAAAATTTAAATTAAAAAAACCTATGAAAAAAAAAATTTTAAATGAATTTAAAAAATATAATTTTAAAAGTCTTATTAAATCTTTTGAAAAAAAAAACTGGTTTAAATAAATATTTAAAAATAAATTATTTATTTTTTCTAAAATATAAATTATTTAAAGAATTTTTTAGTTTTAAAATCCCAATTTTTTTTAAAGATGAAAACAACTGTACTGATGCTGAAACATTTAATAATTCAAGTTTTTTTTGTGCTAAAATATACTTTGTACATCTTAAATTATAATTAATTTTATCACATTTATTTAATAAAATAATTATTTCAATATTTTTTTTATTTAAAAAATTTATAATATCTAAATCAATTTTTTTAAAAAAAAATTTTATATCTACTATAATAATTGCTCCAATTATCATTTTTCTTTTCTTGATATACTCTTTAATTTTTTTTATCCATATAACACTAAAATTTTTATGAAATTTAGAATAACCATATCCTGGAAAATCTATTATTCTAAAATTTTTATTAATTTGAAAAAAATTTATTAATTGTGTACGCCCAGGAGATTTACTTACTCGAGATAATTTATTTTGATTACATAATACATTAATTAAAGTAGATTTTCCTGTATTTGAATAACCAAGACAAATTATTTCAAGACCTGAATGAATATTTATTTCATTAAGATTTAAAAAACTTTTTAAAAAAATAGCAGACTGAAATTTTAAATTTTTCATATTTTCCTTATATTGATATTAAAAAATTGTTAACTTTACTTGATAAATTTAAAAAAAATAAATAAAAAAATAATAATATATTTATATAAATAAAAAATTTAAAATATTTAATATTAATATAATATAATATATATAAAATCTTAAATAAATTAAGAACTTATTTTTTTGATACAAAATGTAATTATCTTTTTACATAAATTAAAAAATTAAAGGGCATATTTAATGAATCAAAAATTTAGAAATATAGCAATTATCGCACATGTTGATCATGGAAAAACTACTTTAATCGACAAATTATTACAACAATCAGGTGTATTCAAAAGTCATGAAAAAACAAAAGAAAGAGTAATGGATAGTAATGATTTAGAAAAAGAAAGAGGAATAACTATTACTTCTAAAAATACTTCTCTAACATGGAATAAATATAAAATTAATATTGTAGATACTCCAGGACATGCAGATTTTGGAGGAGAAGTAGAACGAGTTTTATCCATGGTAGATTCTGTTTTATTAGTAGTTGATGCTTTAGATGGACCTATGCCACAAACCAGATTTGTTACAGAAAAAGCATTTAAATATAATATTAATCCAATTTTAGTAATTAATAAAATAGATAGAAAAAATGCTCGTCCAGATTGGGTTATAGATCAAATTTTTGATTTATTTGTTAATTTAAACGCTACTGATGCTCAATTAGATTTTCCTATAATATATACATCTGCTTTATTAGGCTTATCAGGTTTAGATTACAATAAATTAGAAAAAAATATGACTTCATTATTTAATGCTATAATTCAATATACTCCTGCTCCAAAAAAAAATATTAATAAAAAATTTAAAATGCAAATTTCACAATTAGATTATGATAATTATCTTGGAGTAATTGGAATAGGAAGAGTTCGATCAGGATTTATAGAAGTAAATCAAAATATTAAAATTATTGATAAAAAAGGAAAGCATTATTTTGGAAAAATTAATAAATTACTTACATATTGTGGATTAAAAAAAGTTGAAATAAAAAAAGCATACTCAGGAGATATTATTGCAATTACTGGAATAGAAAACTTAAAAATTTCAGACACCATATGTGATATAAAAAATAATATTGCTCTTCCTAAACTAAACATTGATGAACCAACAGTAAAAATGTTTTTTGCAGTAAATTCTTCACCTTTATCGGGAAAAGAAGGAAAATATATTACTTCAAGACAGATTTTAGATCGATTAAATAAAGAAAAAAAACATAATGTAGCATTAAAAGTAGAAGAAACAAATGATTCAAGTATATTTTGTGTCTCAGGAAGAGGAGAATTACATTTATCTATTTTAATAGAAAATATGAGAAGAGAAGGATATGAATTAGAAGTTTCACGTCCAAAAGTAATATTTAAAAATATTAATGGTATAAAAAGCGAACCATTTGAAAATATTATCTTAGATATAGAAAATAAACATCAAGGGGTGATCATGCAATATTTAGGTGAAAGAAAAGGAGAAATAAAAAACATGATTGCAGATAATAAAGATAGAATTAGATTAGAATATACTATGTCTAGTAGATCTTTAATTGGTTTTCGATCTGAGTTAATAAATATTACTTCTGGAACAGGTTTATTTTACTCATCTTTTAGTCATTATGCTAAATCATCTAAATTAAAAATTGGACAAAGAAGAAATGGAGTACTAATATCAAATAGTACAGGAAATGCTGTAGCTTTTGCATTATTTAATTTGCAAGATAGAGGAAAATTATTTTTAGGTCATGGTGCACAAGTATACGAAGGTCAAATTATTGGTATGCACAGCAAATCTAATGATCTTACTGTAAATTGTTTATTAGGAAAAAAATTAACTAATATGAGAGCTTCTGGAACAGATGAAGCTATAAATTTAGTTAAACCAATAAATTTTACATTAGAACAAGCAATGAGTTTTATTAATGATGATGAATTAATAGAAATTACACCTAAATCTATTCGCTTAAGGAAAAAAATACTTACAGAAAATAAAAGAAGATATGCTTCTAGAAAAAAAATATAATATATTTATTTTTTTAATAAATTTTTAATTAAATTTTTATATTTGATACTTTGATAATAAATAGATAATTTACAAGCTGATACAATAAATTTTAAATTAGATAATGCTCGATCAAAGTTATCATTAATTAATAAATAATCATATTCTAAATAATGTTTAATTTCTGTTGAAAAATTTTTCATTCTATTTAAAATTACTTTTTTATTATCTTGATTTCTTTTTTTTAATCTAAAAAATAATTCTTTTTTAGAAGGAGGTAATAAAAAAATACTTTTAGAATAAGGAATTTTTTTTTTTATTTGTTGTGCTCCTTGCCAATCTATATCTAAAAATACATTTTTTCCTTTTGATAAAAGTCTATTAATATTTTTTAATGAAGTGCCATAATAATTATTAAAAACTTTAGCATATTCTAAAAATTCTTTTTTATAAATCATTGATTTAAATTTTTTTTTAGAAATAAAATTATAATCAATTCCATTTTTTTCTTGAGGTCTAATATCTCGTGTAGTAAATGAAATAGATATATTCATTTTTAAAGATTTTTCTTTTTCTATAAAAGATTTAATTAAACTAGATTTACCAGTTCCGCTTGGTGCTGAAATTATAAAAAGTATTCCTAATTTTTTCATATAAAAATTTATACTCATAAACGTTAACATGTTATTAAAAATATTTAAAAATTTATTTTATAAAATAATTTAAATAAATTTAATCAAATTATAAATTTAATGATAAAATCTTAAATAGCATTTTATTAAAATTAAAAATATATCTTTATTTATAGATAATGCAATTATTAATAATTATAAAAATAACTTTTATTTATTCTATAAATAAAATTATTTTTAAAAGATTTATTTAAAACTACTTGTGCATAAACAAATTTTTTATTTACTATAACTGAAACTAATAAAATACCTTTCTTTATCCATGAATCTTTATTTTTTATATACACTAAATCTCCTGGAGTAAATTTACTATTTCGATATAAACTATATAAAATACATAAACATTGATTATTTAATTTTTTATACTTTATTTTAGATATTTGTTCTTGTCCAATATAACATCCTTTATTTACACTAACTCCGTTAATAAATTTATTTAAATTAATATTTTGCGGAAAAAAAGTAATAAGATTATTTTTTTCAATAATTGGAATTTTTTCTTCAATATCTACAGATAACCATTGTTCACTTTGATTAAATACAGCATTTTTTTTAATTTTTTTTAAAAAATTAAAAATTTTTTTATTTGGATAAATAAATAAAAATCTCTCTGTAATTTTTTTAAACCATAAAATAGTTATATTATTTATATGTATAACAGGATTTTTTTTATTTGGTAAAAATTTAAATTCTTTACTTAAATAAAAACGTGATTCTTTGCCTAATATTCCTAATAAAGTAAATTTTTTATTTATATTAATTTTTATATTAGAAAATATAGAATATTTTTTTATTTCTTGAATTTGTGTTTTATATACACTCTTGCGTAACATATAAAAATAACTATTTTTTTTTCGAAAAAGTAATATTGTACTCCAAATCTTTCCTTGATGATTACAATGTCCACATAAAAAATATTGATTTACAGAAAAATGTTTAATATCTGCAGTAATTTGACTCTGTAAATATTTTTTATTATCTTTTCCGGATACTTCAACTAAAATCCATTTATCTAAATGCACAATAGAAAAGAATATGTTTTCTGCAGGTAAAATAATATTTTTTGAAAAATAAAATTTTTTCATGATTGCAAATTTTTAAAAAACTTTTTTAAAATAAATAATAATTAAATATTATATGAAAATATAATTCTTGAAAAGAAAAATATTTTAAATAAAATATATAATTTTTAAATTATTTTAACATATAAAATATTAACATATTAAAAATATATAAAAAAATTTTAATAAACCTTATTTATATTAAATTTATTTATTTAAGAGAATAAAAAAATGAAAATAATTAAAAAAATGCTAAAAAAAATATCAAAATATTCTTCTAAATTAAAAAAAACTAGGAGATATCTTTAAATTAAAAAAATATCAAGAAAAATATAAAGAAATTAAAAAAAAATTAAAAAATAAAAAAAACTGGAAAAAAATACGTTTAATTACAAATCTTAATAAACAAAAAAAAAATATTTATAAAAAAATTTATTTATTAAAATCAATAAAAAATAAATTAAAAGATAATAAAAATTTATTAAATTTGTCTTATGAATTAAATGATTTATCCATATTAAATGATATTTCAAAAAATATATCTAAAATTAAAAATAAAATTAAAAATTTAAATTTTTATAATATGTTTAAAAAAAAATATGATAAAAAAAATTGTTATATTGAAATTCAATCTGGATCTGGTGGGATAGAAGCTCAAGATTGGTCTAAAATATTATTTAAAATGTATTTAAAATGGGCTCAAAAAAATAATTTTAAAACAAAAATTATTTCAATTATACATGATGAGTTTAATGGTATTAAATCTTCAACAATTCAAGTGAAAGGAAAATATTCATTTGGATGGTTAAGAACAGAATCAGGAATACATAGATTAGTACGTAAAAGTCCTTTTAACACAGGAAATAAAAGACATACTTCTTTTAGTTCAATTTTTATTTATCCTATTATAAAAAAAAATAAAAAAATAAAAATTAAAAAATCAGATTTAAAAATAGATGTATATAAAGCATCTGGAGCTGGAGGTCAACATGTAAATAAAACAGAATCAGCTGTTAGAATAAAACATATACCAACTGGAATCATTGTTAAATGTCAAAATAATAGATCTCAACATAAAAATAAAAAATATGCTATTCAACAAATTATTTCAAAAATATTTACCATAGAAATGAAAAAACAAGCTTTAAAGAAAAAAAAAATAGATACAAAAAAATTAGATATTAATTGGGGAAATCAAATTAGATCATATATATTAGATAATTCTCGTATAAAAGATGAAAGAACTAAATTAGAAACACGTGAAATACAAAAATTTTTAAACGGAAATATTAATAAATTTATTAAAAAAAGTTTAAAATTAGGACTATAAAATATGACAAAACAAAAAATTTTAGAAAAAAAAAATAAAAACAACGAATTTATAAATAGAAAATATAAATTACAAGAATTAAAAAAACAAGGATTTAATTTTCCAAATCAATTTAAAAAAAAACATTATTTCAATGAAATATATCTAAAATATAATTCAAAGAATAGAAATGAATTAAAAAATAATACAAATAAAATTCAAACAGCAGGAAGAATAATACAAAAAAGAATTATGGGAAAAGCAGGTTTTATGCGTTTACAAGATTCAGAAGGAGAAATACAAATATACGCTAAAAAAAACTCTTTTACATCTATAAAAAATAATTTTAATAAATTTAAAAATCTTGATTTAGGAGATATCATAGGAATTATTGGTACAATCTTCAAAACTAGAACTCATGAATTAACTATAAATTGTACAAAATTTATTTTATTAACAAAAGCGCTTAGATCTCTTCCAGAAAAATTTCATGGATTAGTAGATAAAAATATAAGATATAGAAAAAGATATTTAGATTTTATTTCTAATCATAATTTAAAAAAAAATTTTCAAATACGATCTCAATTGATATCTATTATTAGAAATTATATGCATAAAAAAAAATTTTTAGAAGTAGAAACGCCTATGCTACATAATCTTCCTGGAGGAGCTATTGCTAAACCTTTTATTACACATCATAACTCTTTAAATAAAAAAATGTATTTAAGAATTGCTCCAGAATTATATTTAAAACGTTTAATTGTCGGAGGCTTTGAGAAAATATTTGAAATTAATAGAAATTTTAGAAACGAAGGAGTATCTTCACGTCATAATCCAGAATTTACTATGATGGAAATATATCTTGCATATTCTAATTATAAATATCTTATGAAATTTTTAGAAAACTTAATAAAACACTTATTAAAAAAAATTAAAAAAAATTATATAATAAAATATCAAAAAAATACTTTTAATTTTAAACAACCCTTTTCAAAATTAACTATGCAAGAATCTATTGTTAAATTTAATAATTTTATTGATCCAAAAGATTTAAAAAATTTTGATCAAATAAAAAAAATTGCAAAAAAATTAAAATTAAAGATTAAAAACAAATGGGGAATAGGTAAAATTATTACAGAAATATTTGAAAAAACAGTCGAAAAAAAACTAATACATCCAACTTTTATTACAGAATACCCAATAGAAGTTTCTCCTTTAGCAAGACAAAAAAATGATAAAAAAAATATTTCTGATAGATTTGAATTTTTTATCGGAGGTTATGAAATAGGAAATGGATTTTCAGAATTAAATGATCCTGAAGAACAAAAAAAAAGATTTAAGATGCAAATAGAACAAAAAAAGTTTAAAGAAAATAAAAAGATAAAATATGATAAAGATTATATATTAGCTTTAGAACATGGTATGCCTCCTACAGCTGGATTAGGTATTGGAATTGATCGATTAACAATGATTTTTACTAATCAAAAAAATATTAAAGATGTAATTATGTTTCCTAATATGAGATTTATTAAAAAATAACTTTAACTATAAAAAAATAATAAAATGAATATTTTAAAAAAAAAATTAAATAAGGTTAATCCAGAAATAATTTTAAGAATTATTAAAAAATACAAATCTCCAATTTGGATATATCATGAAAAAATCATTCAAAAACAAATATCTAAATTAAAAAAATTTGATATTATTAGATTTGCTCAAAAAGCATGCTCTAATATTCATATATTAAAAATTATGAAAAAAAATGGAGTAAAAGTAGATGCTGTATCCTTAGGAGAAATTGAACGTGCTTTAAAAGCTGGCTTTAAAGGTAATAGCGAAGATATTGTTTATACTTCTGATATTATTGAAGATAATACATTACAAAAAGTTATTTTACACAAAATTCCAATTAATATTGGATCTATAGATATGATTAAAAAAATTGGAAAATACTCTCCTAAACATAAAGTATGGGTTAGAATAAATCCAGGATTTGGGCATGGTCATCACAAAAAAACAAATACTGGAGGGAAAAATAGTAAACATGGCATTTGGAATTTAAAAAAAGCTTATGAATTAATTAAAAAATTTAATTTAAAATTAATTGGTTTACATATTCATATTGGATCAGGCGTAAATTATATTCATTTAAAAAAAGTCTGTCAAGCAATGTGGACTCAAGCTACATCGATAAATCATAAAATATCTTACATATCAACAGGCGGCGGTTTAACTATTCCTTATAAAAATTACAAAGAAAAAGTTAATATAAAAGATTATTATAAAATATGGAATAAATCTAGAAATAAAATTTCTAAAAAATTAGATTGTAAAATTAAATTAGAAATAGAACCTGGAAGATATTTAGTTGCTGAATCTGGTTTATTAGTATCTAAAATAGAAAGTATTAAAAATGTTAAAAATAGAACATTTTTACTTTTAAATTCTGGATTTAACGAATTAATACGTCCAGTATTATATGGAAGTTATCATTATATTTCTGTATTACCTATGGATAACAGAAATTTAGATTACTCAAACATGATAAAAGTTATTATCGGAGGTCCTTTATGTGAATCTGGAGATATATTTACACAAAAAGAAAATAATGATTTATATTCTATAAAAATACCTATAGTTAAAGTTGGGGATTATATAATAATTCATGATACAGGAGCTTATGGAGCATCTATGTCTTCTAATTATAACAGTAGACCTTTAATTCCTGAAATTTTAATAAAAAAAAATAATTTCATTCAAATTAGAAGACGACAAACTATACAAGAAATGTTATCTTTAGAAATTTAAATTTTATTTGAAATTTCAAGCAATATGTTAATAAATACTTTATAATATGAAAAAAATTTATTAATTTAATTTATTTTTCTTAAAATATCTAATTATATTTAAAATACATAATATATTTTGTATAAAAAAACAATTTTTAATATATATTTAAAATATAAAAAAAAATCTAATATATTCTTATTACATAAAAAAATAATTAAATAACATACATCATATAAATCCTACAAAAATTCTATTTATTTTTTGTATACCTTAAAATCTTAAAAAATAAAAAAAAAAAAAAATGAAAATATATTTAAAATTATTAAAAAAAATATTAAAAAACGGACAAATAAAAAAAAACCGAACAGGAATAAATACTTTATCTATTTTTGGTCATCAAATAAAAATTAATTTAAATAACCAATTTCCATTAATCACTACAAAAAAATGTAATATTTCTGCAATTATTTATGAATTACTATGGTTTTTAAAAGGAGACACAAATATTAAATATCTTAATAAAAAGAAAATAAATATTTGGAATCAATGGGCTAATAAAAATGGAGATCTAGGTCCAATATATGGAGCACAATGGAGAAAATGGAAAACTATAAATAAAAAAAAAATTGATCAAATTCAATCTGCAATAGATTTATTAAAAAAGGATCCAAACTCAAGAAGAATTATAGTATCTAGTTGGAATCCAGGAGATATAAAAAAAATGTCTTTACCTCCATGTCATATATTATTTCAATTTTATGTAATTAATAATACTTTAAGTTGTCAAATATACCAAAGATCTTGTGATGTATTTTTAGGATTACCATTTAATATAGCTAGTTATGCTATTTTAATTAATATGTTTGCTCAACAATGTAATTTTAATTTAGGAGAATTAATTTGGACAGGAGGAGATGTTCATTTATACATTAATCATTTATCACAAGCTAAAGAACAATTAAAAAGAATACCAAAAAAACTACCTTTATTAAAAATAGTAAAAAAAAGAAAATCTATTTTTGATTACAAATTTAAAGATTTTAAAATCGAAAATTATAAACCTTATTCTTCTATAAAAGCAGAAATTGCAATATAAAATATATTTTTTAAAATATAATTTTTATTAAATAAATAAAATCATGAAAAAAATACATATAAAAACCTGGGGTTGTCAGATGAATGAATATGATTCATCTATAATATTTAAAATACTTCGCAAAAAACTAAAATATACTTTAACAAATCAAGCAGACGAAGCTGACTTAATTATTTTAAATACATGTTCTGTACGAGAAAAAGCACAAGAAAAACTATTCGATCAATTAGGAAGATGGAAAAAATTAAAAAATATTAAAAATACATTAATTATAGCAGTAGGAGGATGCGTAGCTAAACAAGAAAAAAAAAAAATTTATAAAAGAGCGTCATATGTAGATATAGTGTTCGGTCCAAAAACAATTCATCGTTTACCAAAAATGGTTAAAAAAATTTTAAAAAAAAGAAAAAAAATTACAAATGTTCAATCAAATAGTTTAAAAAAATATAAATTTTATAAATATCATTCTTTAAAAAAAATTAGTGCATATATTTCTATTATGGAAGGATGTAATAAATGTTGTTCATTTTGCATCGTTCCACATACTAGAGGAAAAGAAATTAGTCGTACTCCAGAAGAAATTTTATCTGAAGCAAAATTTTTAGCAAAAAATGGCACAAAAGAAATAATTTTATTAGGGCAAAACGTTAATTCTTATCAAAGTAAGTCTATAAATAAAGATATTTTTAGATTATCAAATTTAATAAAATTAATATCTAAAATTCATAAAATTCAGAGAATACGGTTTATTACAAGTAATCCAATGGAGTTCACTAATGATTTAATTAAAACTTATCAAAAAGTTCCAAAATTAGTTAGTTACTTACATTTACCAGTGCAAAGTGGATCAAATAGAATTTTAAAAAAAATGAGAAGAAATTATAGTATTAAAGAATATAAAAAAATTATAAAAAAAATAATGTTACATAGACCAAATATGCAAATTACTTCTGATTTTATTATTGGTTTTCCTGGAGAAACAAAAAAAGATTTTCAAAAAACTTTAAAATTAGTTGATGAAATAAAATTCGATATGAGTTTTAGTTTCATTTATTCTAAACGACCAGGAACGCCAGCGGCACGTTTATTAGATTCCGTAAGTTTACAAGAAAAAAAAGAAAGATTATATCTATTGCAAAAAAAAATACAAGAAAATACAAATTTTTGGAGTAAAAAAATGATTGGAACATGTCAATCAGTATTAGTAGAAAAATTTATATACAAAAATAATAAAAAAAAACTATTTGGAAAAACGCAAAATAATAGAACAGTTTTATTCCAAGGATCTAAAGAATTAATTGGAAAAATTATTAATGTTAAAATTAAAAATGCGTATATGCAAAATTTAAAAGGAGAATTATAAAAATATTTTATTAATATAAATAATAATTTTTTTAAAATATTTAATTTTATATAATTTAAAATGATCAAAATAAATATACAATATTTTATAAAAGATAAAAAAAATATACCAAAAAAAAAAATTATTAAAAAATGGATTAAAAAAATTATAAATAAATCTATAAAAAAAACGATAATTACACTAATAATTGTAAGTAAAAATAAAATAAAAAAACTAAATTATTTGTATAAAAAAAAAAATAAAAAAACGAATATTTTATCTTTTACTATTATAGATCCTAAAAAAAATAATAATACATTTTTAATGGGAGATTTAGTTATTTGTAAAAATGTAATTGAAAAAGAATCTCAAAAATATCATAAAAAAATATCTGAACGTTGGGCGCATATTATTATTCATGGTGTCTTACATCTAATGGGTTATATTCATAATAATTTATCTAGTCAAAAAAAAATGGAAAAATTAGAAATAAAAAATATGATTTCTTTAGGATTTAAAAATCCATATTTTTATAATAAATAATTTTAATTAAAATATATTATATTTTAATTATAAATATAATTTATATAAAAATATTTTTAATTTTAATATAAAAGAGATATACATATTATGCATAAAAAAAAAGGATTTATTACACAATTTTTAAATAATATTTTTAGTGAAGAACCAGAAAATAAAAAAGAACTATTATATTTTATAAATAAATTTAATAAAAACCAATTAATTACTAAAAATACTTATAAAATAATTAAAGAAATAATAAATATAGAAACTAAAAAAGTTAAAGATATTATGATTCCTCGAACTAAAATGATTACTTTAAATATTAATGATACATTTAATAAATGTGTAAAAATAATTATTCAATCATCTTATTCTAGATTTCCAATTATAAGTTATGATAAAAATCATGTTAAAGGATTTTTAATAGCCAATGATCTATTTAAATTCATTCATCATACTCATAAAAAATTTTTATTAACAAAAATTATTAAAAAACCAATTATTATTCCTGATAGTCAATGTTTAAATCGAACTTTAAAAGAATTTTATCTACATAAAAATTTTATGTCTATAGTTATAGATGAATTTGGAATTATTAACGGATTAATAACTGTTACAGATATTTTACAAAATATATTTAAAAAAATAAAATAATTATTTTTTTAAAATTTTTTATATAATTTTTTTTAAATAAAAAAATTTATAACATTTTTAATATTTAAAAAAATATTAAAAACAAGAGGAATATAAATGAAAAAAAAATATAATCCAATTAAAATTGAAAAAAAAATCCAATATAAATGGAATAAAAAAAATTATTTTCATGCTTCAGAAAATTTAAATAAAAAAAAATATTATTGCGTACCTATGCTTCCATATCCTTCTGGAAAACTTCATATGGGACATGTAAGAAATTACACTATTAGTGATGTAATATCAAGATATCAACGTATGTTAGGCAAAAATGTCTTACAACCAATAGGATGGGATGCATTTGGATTACCTGCTGAAATAGCAGCTATTAAAAATAAAAAAAAACCAAAAAAATGGACAGAAAAAAATATTCAATACATGAAAAAACAATTAAAATCTTTAGGTTTTAGTTATGATTGGAGTAGAGAAATTTCTACATGTGATCCAAAATATTATAAATGGGAACAATGGTTTTTTATTCAATTGTATAAAAAAAAATTAGTATATAAAAAAACTTCTTTAGTTAAATGGTGTACAAAAGATAAAACAGTACTCGCAAATGAACAAGTTATTAAAGGTAAATGTTGGAGATGTGATACTAAAGTAATCTTAAAAAAAATTCCACAATGGTTTTTAAAAATAAGAAAATATGCAGAAGAATTATATCAAGATTTAAAAACATTAAAAATGTGGCCTAAAAAAGTTAAAAATATGCAAAAAAACTGGATTGGTAGAACAAAAGGAGTAGAAATAAATTTAAAATTAAAAAAAAATAAAAAATTTATAAAAGGATACACAACTAAACCTTATAGTTTGTTAGATGCAAAATATATTGCAATATCTCCAGATCATGAATCTCTTACAGATTTAATAAAAAATGATTTTAAAATCTATAAATTTATTAAAAAACAAAAAAAAAAACTTGCATCAGTGTCAAATTTTAAAAAAATTAAAAATATTGGAATAAATACAAATCAAATTGCAATTAATCCTTTAAATAAAAAAGAACTACCAATTTGGATAGCTAATTTTGTTTCTATTAAATATGGTAAAAATATTATTATTGCATCTCCTAAACATAGTCTAACTGAATTCAATTTTTATAAAAAAAATTTTCATTATTCAAAAAATTATTCTTTTAAAATTTTAGAAAAAAATATTATTCAAATAAATAAAAAAATAATATCTAAAATAAAAAAAAAAAAAATAGGAAAAAAAAAAATAAAATATAAATTACAAGATTGGAATATATCTAGACAAAGATATTGGGGAACACCAATTCCGATAGCAATAACAAAAAAAAATAAAATATTAACTATTCCAGAAAAAAATCTACCAGTATTATTACCTAAATTTCATGATTATTATGATAAAAATAAATTAAAAAATTGGGCTAATATAACAATAAATGGAAAAAAAGCTACGAGAGAATATGATACATTTGATACTTTTATCGAATCTTCTTGGTATTATGCTAGATATACATGTCCAAATTCTTCAAAAAATATGATTAAAATAAATGCTGCAAAATATTGGTTACCAATAGATCAATATATAGGAGGAATTGAACATTCCACTATGCATTTAATATATTTTAGATTTTACCATAAATTATTAAGAGATTTTAATTTAGTACCAAATAATGAACCTGTTAAAAAATTATTATGTCAAGGTATGGTTTTATCAGATGCATTTTATTATCTAAATAAAAAAAATACGCAAATATGGGTTAATCAAAAAAAACTTAAAATAAAAAAAAATAATATAGGAGAAATTATTTTTATAAAAAAATTCAATCAAAAAAAAATTATTCATGCAGGAATAATGAAAATGTCTAAATCTAAAAATAACGGTGTTAATCCTAAAAAAATTATTAAAAAATACGGAGCAGATTCAATAAGATTATTTATCATGTTTGCAGCGCCAGTAGAATCTGATTTGTATTGGAATGAATGCGGACTAAAAGGAATGCATAGATTTTTAAAAAAAATATGGAATACATGTTATAAAAATTTTTATATATTTAAAAAAAATAAAAAAAAAGATATTAATATAAATAAAAAAAATAATAAAAATATATATTCTTATTTATTTAAAACAATATTAAAAGTTTCTCAAGACATTCAAAAAAAACAATCATTTAATACTGCTATATCTCATATTATGAAATTTTTTAAATATTTAAAAAAAAACATTATTAAAAAAAATAATCATTATATAATAATTAGAGAATGTTTAATTGTTATTTTAAAATTATTAAGTCCATTTACTCCACATTTAAGTTATAAAATTTTAAAAAACTTTAAAAAACAATCTAATTTTAACATACATGAATGGCCTAAAATTGATAAAAAATTTATTTTGTCTTCTACAAATAAAATTATTATTCAAATTAATGGAAAAATGTGTTGTCTTATTTCAAGTAAAAAAACATTATCTGAACAAGAAATTTTTAATATAGCTATACAAAAAAATAAAGTAATAAAAAAAATTAATGCAAAAAAAATTATAAAAACATTTTTTATTCCTAAAAAAGTTTTAAATTTAATTACTGCATAATTAAATATTTTTCACAAAATAAAAAAACAATAAAATCATATATATTCAATGAACTATATAAATTTAAAAAATATTCTTAATAATATTTATACAAAAAATTATTCTAATTATATAATTTACGGAACACAAAATTTTCTAATACAAAAACATCAAAATTTAATTTTAAATGCATTTAAAAAAATAAATATTTTAAATTATAAAAATATTGAGATAAAAAATGAAAAAAATTGGGAAAATTTTTTTTATGAATGTAAAAAAAAAGACTGTTTTCTTAAAAAAAAAATAATAATTTTAAAAATATTTATTCATAATATAAAAAAAAAAATTATTAAATATATTCAAAAAAATAATGTTTTATTCAAATCTAATATTATTATATTAATGTTAAATGAAAAAAATTATAAAAATTTTATGACAGAAAATATTCAAGAAACACTTTCTAATAATTTTATTTTTATCCCATGTTTTGAATTAAAAAAACAAGAATTTTTAAATTGGATTGAAGAATATTTAGAACAAAACACAATTAGTAATGAAGCTAAAAATTTACTGTATAAAAATTACTATTTAAATATCGAATTATTACATCAAAATTTAGATATTCTTTCTTTAGTTTTTCCAAAAAAAAAAATTACTATTAAACATATAAAAAAAATAATATTTACTGAAGAAAAATATACAATATTTCAATGGATTTATTATCTATTTTTAGGAAAATACAAAAAATCTTTATTAATATTACATACTTTATATAAAAATAAAATTTCTCCTTTAAGTATAATAAGATATTTAGAAAATCAAATAATTACTTTAATTTTATTAAAAAAAAAAAATACAGAAATTGAACAAGAAAATTTTCTTAAAAAAAAAAAAATTTGGGGATATAAAAAACAAATTTACGTTAATGCAAGTAAAAAAAATAGCTATGAAAATTTTTTAAAAATTATAAAACATTTAGTAAGAGTTGAAATATCTATCAAAAATATTAAACAAAAATCAATATGGATTATTTTAAAAGAAATTTGCTTAATTTTTAATTAAAAATTGAATTGATATAAAAAAATTTTATAAAATTATCTCATAATATCAAAAAATGAATAAAAAAAATATTTTAAACCTAACAGGATTAAGATGCCCTGACACAATGCTTTTCTTAAAAAAAAAACTCCGATCATTAAAAATCGGAGATTTAATTATAATTATTACAGATGATATAACAACAAAAAGAGAAATACCGCTTTTATGTAATTTTTTAAATTATATTTTAGTTAAATCTAATACTTCTCATATTCCTTATTCATATTTATTAAAAAAAAAATAAATATATTTCTGTAATTTATAAATTTATATTAAATTAAAAATTTTAACATTCTTCTTAAAGGTTCTGCAGCTCCCCATAACAATTGATCTCCTATAGTAAATGCAGATAAATATTTTGAACCGAGACTTAATTTTCTTAATCTACCTATAGGAATATTTAAGGTTCCGGTAACAGATAAAGGAGTTAATTTCTGTAAACTAGATTCCTTATTATTTGGAATAACTTGAACCCATTGATTATCATTTTCTAATATTTTTTCTACTTCACTTAAATTTATATCTTTTTTTAACTTTATGACAAAAGATTGACTATGACAACGTAATGAACCTACTCTAACACATGTCCCATCAATTAAAATTCTTTTTTTATTTGTTTTAGATAAAATTTTATTAGTTTCAGCTTCCATTTTCCATTCTTCTTTACTTTGTCCATTTAACATACTGGAGTCAATCCATGGAATTAAATTTAAAATTAAGGGTATAAGAAAATTTTTTTTTGGAAAATTAGAATTTTTTATAATACTAGTAATATTTTTTTCAATTTTTAAAATAGATTGTGAAAATGTAGATTTTTGAGATAAATATTGATTTAAAAAATTAATTTGCTTTAATAATTCCTTAATATATTCAGATCCAGCTCCAGATGCAGCTTGATAAGTAGAAAATGTAACCCATTCAATTAAATTTTGACGAAACAAACCACCTAAAGCTAACATCATTAAACTTACTGTACAATTTCCACCTACAAAAGTTTTAATTCCATTATTAATAGCTTTTTTTATATTAACACTATTAATTGGATCTAAAACAATTAAAGAATCTTTATGCATTCTTAAATCAGATGCTGCATCTATCCAATATCCTGACCATCCAGAAGAACGTAAAATAGGAAAAACTTTTTGAGTATATAAACTACCTTGACATGTTATAATAATATCTAACTTTTTTAATTCTTCTATGTTATACGCATCTTTTAAAAAACCTGGAAAGAAAAAATTACTAAATTTAGGATTCTTTTCACCAATTTGAGATGTAGAAAAAAAAATTGATTTAATATATGAAAAATCTTTTTCCTCTAACATTCTTTTTAATAAAACGGAACCTACCATTCCTCTCCAACCAATAAACCCAACTTTTTTTTTCATAATATTAATTAAAGATTATATTAAAAATTTTTATAAAATTTTTAAAAAATAATCACCTCTTAGAATTTTTAGAAAATAAAAAAATTTATAAATTAATTTTAATAATACTACTATATTCAACTATTTTAAAAGAATATATTTATATATAAAAATAAAAAAAATAAAATTATTTTAAATAAATTAATAATATATAATAAATAAGATTTATTATAACTGATTTTTGAAACATTTTTAAAATGGAGAATAACCATGCAAACAATAATTTCAACTACTATTTTACTACTTTTAATTATGGATCCATTAGGTAATTTACCTGTTTTTATGACTATTTTAAAAAATTTTAATTCTCAACAACGTCGTTTAATATTAATTAGAGAAATGGGTATTGCTTTATTTATTATGATACTTTTTTTATTTTCTGGAGAAAATATTTTAAAATTTTTAAATCTAAAAACAGAAACTGTATCTATTTCTGGCGGAATAATATTATTCTTTATTGCTATAAAAATGATTTTTCCTAACAATGAAGATGAAAACCATGCACGTTTACCACATGAAGAACCATTTTTAGTACCTTTAGCAGTTCCGTTAGTAGCTGGACCTTCTGTTTTAGCTACTTTAATGTTACTATCTCATCAATATTCACAACATATAAATTATTTAATTGTTTCTTTATGTATAGCTTGGAGTATAACATTAATTATATTATTAATGTCTGATGCTTTTTTAAATATTTTTGGAAAAAAAGTAGTAAATGTTTTAGAAAGATTAATGGGATTAATATTAATTATGTTATCAACCCAAATGTTTCTTAATGGTATTAAAATTTGGTTAAATAACTAAATTAAAATATTTAAATCTATTTCTTAAAATTATTAAAAAAATTAAAAAATATATAATTTTAGTTATTTTAAATAAAAACATTTTTAAATATAAAATTAATAAATTTAAAAAAATTAAAAACTTTACATTTAAAACAAATAATTTATATTTGTAATCATACATTATAATGATATATAACATTTATTATAATTTATTTATTTTAATTAATTACACAAATTTTTAAGAGTAAAATATGCTAATTAATGATATGAAAAAAATTAATATAAGAAAAAAAAAAATATTAATCAGATTAGATTTGAATGTACCAATGCAAAATAATAAAATTACATCATATGCCCGCATTAAAGCTTCTTTACCAACAATAAAATTAGCGTTAAAAAATAAATCTAAAATTATGATTTTATCTCATTTAGGACGACCTATAGAAAATAAATTTCAAGAAAAATATTCATTATTTCCAATATTTCAATATTTAAAAAAGAAACTAAAAAATACAAATATATATTTTATAAAAAATATTAATGATGCAATAAATATTAATTATGGAGAAATTATAATATTTGAAAACGTTAGATTTAATAAAGGAGAAAAAACAAATAATACAAAATTAGCAAAAAAATATGCTTCTTTATGCGATATTTTTGTTATGGATGCTTTTGGAACTGCCCATAGAATGGAAGCATCTACGTATGGAGTAGGAATGTTTGCTAAAATTGCATGCGCTGGTCCTTTACTTATATCTGAAATTAAATCTTTAAAAAAATCTATAAAAAATCCTCAAAGACCTTTGATAACAATATTAGGGGGATCAAAAATATCTACAAAATTTAATATTTTAAAAAAATTAGCTAAAATATCAGATACTACAATAGTAGGAGGAGGTATCGCAAATACATTTTTAGCAATTAATAATAATATTGGAAAATCTATCTATGAAAAAAATTTTATTAAATTAGCTAAAAATCTTATAAAAAAATATAATATAATTGTTCCTATAGACTCTAGGACTTTTAGTATCAAAAATAAAAAATATAAATATTTTATGAAAAATTCTAACTTAATTACTGATCATGAAGAAATTATGGATATAGGTGATCAAAGTATAAAAAAATTTATTAAAATTATAAATACAGCAAAAACTATTATTTGGAATGGACCTGTAGGAGTTTTTGAATCTAAAAAATTTCGTTTAGGAACAGAAAAAATTTCTTATGCTATTGCAAATAATAAAAAATCTTTTTCTCTAGCTGGAGGTGGAGACACATTAGCAGTTATAGAAATGTTTAAAATTAAAAAACAAATTTCATATATTTCTACTGGAGGAGGAGCATTTTTAGAATTTATTGAAGGAAAAAAATTACCATCTATTGAAATGCTAAAACAAAAATATATCAAAAATTAATATAAAAAATAAGGAATTAAAATAAAATATGAATATAATTAAAAAAAAAATTCCCGTAGGTGTTTTAAACGGATATGAAACCAAAAAAATTTTTGAATTAGCTAAAAAAAATAATTTCGCTATACCATCGATTAATTGTATAAATACAGATTCTATAAATACTATATTGAAAACAGCTAAAGATATGCGATCTCCTGTTATTATACAGTTTTCATATGGAGGATCAATATTTTTTTCTGGATTACAAAATACTAAAAAAAAAATATTTCAAAAAGCAATTGATGGAGCTATATCAGGCGCTCAACATATTCATTTAATGTCAAAATATTATAATATTCCAATTATCTTACATACTGATCATTGTAATAAAGAATTATTACCTTGGATTAAAGGATTAATTAAAGCTGGAAAAAAATTTTTTAAGAAAAATCAACGTCCTTTATTTTCTTCTCATATGTTAGATTTATCACATGAATCATTAAAAAATAATATCCAGATATGTACTAAATATTTAAAGAAAATAAAAAAAATTGATATGCTATTAGAAATTGAACTTGGTTGCACTGGAGGAGAAGAAGATGGAATTGATAATAATAATTTAGAAAAAAAATATTTATACACAAAACCAAAAGAAGTAAATTATGCGTATAAAAAACTTTCTAAAATTAGTTCACTATTTTCTATTGCAGCATCTTTTGGAAATGTACATGGAGTATATAAAGCAGGAAACGTAGATTTAAAACCTAAAATATTAAAAAAATCTCAAATATATGTACAAAAAAAAAATAATATCTCTCGTATAAATCCTTTAAATTTTGTTTTTCATGGAGGATCAGGATCATCTTTACTTGACATTCATAAATCTATTAAATATGGAGTAGTTAAAATAAATTTTGATACCGATATACAATGGTATTCATGGGAAGGAATATTAAAATTTTATAAAAAATATAAAAATTATTTACAAAGTCAATTAGGAAATCCAGAAGGAATTAATAAACCTAATAAGAAATATTATGATCCAAGAAATTGGATAAAAAAATCGCAAAATAACACTTCTACAAGACTAAAAAAAATATTTAAAAACTTAAATGCAATAAATATACTATAAAAATTACAATTTACTATAATAATTATTATAAATATATTAAATTTCTTATAAAATAAATTTATATATTATAAAAAATCAGATAAAATAAAAATTTTAAAAAATTTTATTTTATAAAACTATAACTTTATTTATCATAATTGATTTTTTTAAGAATAAAAAACTTCATTTATCGAATAAATATAATTAATTGGATTTACAAATATGTTGAAATACATACTTATAATTATTGCGATCATTCTGGCATTAGGTCATATAAGTAATGTTCAACCAACATTTTTTATTGCAATTCTTGGAACATTAGGAATGGCTACAGGATTAACTTTACAAGGAACTATATCAAATTTCACTGCCGGAATTTTACTAAAAATTTTACAACCTTTTAAACTAGGAGAATACGTTAGTTTAGAAAAAATTTCAGGGACAATATTAAATATAGATATATTTTATACAATTTTACGTACTATAGATGGAAAAATTGCTGTAATCCCTAATAATAAAATTATGTCTGGAGAAATTGTAAATTATTCTAGAGCTTCTATTAGAAGAAATGAATTTTTTATACACGTTGCCCATAATTCTGATATTGAATTAGTAATTTCAGTATTAAAAAAAGTTGTAAATAAAGATGATCGAGTAGTACAAAATCCAGATGTATTAATTGGACTTCATGAATTATCTCCTAATTCTTTAAACTTTGTAGTGAGATGTTGGAGTAAAACAAAGGAACTACAAACAGTATATTGGGATTTAATGTTTAAATTTAAAAAAGAATTAGATAAAAATAACATTCAAATTGCATGTTCAGATCATTTTTTAAAATTATTAAAATATAATAAAATACAAAAATTAAAAAAAAATAAAAAATAACACAAAAAGTAATTAAATTATAAAAATTATTTAAAATTAAAATAATTTAATTTAATTACTTAACTTACTAAAAAAATTATGATAAAAATTTATACTTCTAATAATCTAAATTATTTGATAAAAAAAATATGTTATTTAATTAAAAAAAAAAAACAAAATATATTTTTAAAAGAAATAATTATTATAGAGGATAAAGAAATTATTTCTTATATCAAAAAAAAAATATCAAAAATTCTTGGAATTCATGGAAATATTTCTTATATTTCAATAAAAAAATTTATTTTTAACATTTTAAAAAAAAAAGTTTTTAAAAAAAATTTTTTATTAAACGAATCAAATATTTTATGGGAGTTAATGAATTTATCTCAAAAATATATAAAATATTTCCCGTTCAATAAAGCAGATTCAGATCTAATTAAATTTAAATATTTTAAAAGTTTATCAAAAATTTTATATGAATATTCTATTTATAATCCAAATTTAATTTTAGATTGGGAAAATAAAAAAAATACTATATTAAATCAAAATTCTCTCTATAATATACAAAAAAAAATATGGAACAAAATAATTTATACAAAAAACACAAATAAAACTATTCATATTCCATATCTAATAAATAATTTTACTCAAAATGATATTAAATTTATTAAATTACCTAATAAATTATTCTTATTTAATCCAATTAATTATTCATATTCATATTTTGAAATATTAAAAAAAATTAGTAATATTACAAAAATATATTTATTTATATGTACTCCATTTTCAAATTTAAATTTTAAAAAAAAATATAATAAAAATTGCTTTGTTTCCCATTGGTATAAAGATCACTTAAAACAAATAAAATATATTTATTCTTTAACAAAGAATATAAAACACAAATATATTTTAAATAATAATAATAATTTATTGAGTTATATTAAAAATAATATTACAAACATATATAAAAATTTATTTTTAAAAAAAAAAAATATTTCTAGTTGTGACTATTCAATTTCAATTCATGAATGTAACAATTATTTAAGAGAAATAGAAATTTTATATGATAATATATTATATGTATTAAATAAAAATAAAGATATTAAGCCAAAAGATATTATAATTAAAACAAAAAATATTGAAAATTATATTCCGTTTATTAAATCAGTTTTTATTTCAGAAAATCAAAAAAATAAAATTTCATTTAGTATTTACAAAAAAAAATTTTCTAATAATAATCAAATTTTATATATTTTTAACAAAATTTTAGAATTACCAGAAAGTAAATTTAAACATGAAAAAATATTATTTTTTTTAAATTTTTCTTTTATTTCAAAAAAATTTTCAATTAAAAAAAAAGATTTAAAAATAATTAAAAAATGGGTTAAAGATACAAATATTAGATGGGGAATTAATAAAAAACATAAAAAAAAAATGAACTACATACCCATTAATCAAAATACTTGGAATGAAGGTATTAAAAAAATTATTATTGGATATGGAGTAAAAAATTACGTTTTATGGAATAATATTCTTCCATATGATATTTATGAAAAAAAAGAAATTCAAATACTAGAAAAAATATTTTTTTTTATAAAAATTTTAAAAAAATGGAAAAGAATACTATCAACTAAAAAAAATATAAATACCTGGAAAAAAATATATTCAAAAATTATTACTGATTTTTTTTATTTAAATGCTAAAAAAAAAAATCAAATTAAATATATTGAAAAAGCATGGAACGATACATTAAAAAATATTGAAAATAGTTCATATAAAAAACGAATATCAATTAAAATTATTCAATATGAAATTAATTCTAAATTAAGTAAAATTTTTAAATATAAAAAAAAAAATTATAATTCTATAATATTTACTAACTTTAATAATTTTAGAACTGTGCCGTTTAAAATTACCTATATATTAGGTATGAATAATGATAATTTTCCTAAAAAAAACATTCAAAAATGTGAAAATTTATTATATAAATATACAAACAAAAATAATTATCAAAAAAATTCAGAAGATTATTTTATATTTTTAGAATTATTATATTTTACAAAAAAAAAATTCTTTATTAGTTATATAAATAATTCATATAATTCAGTAAAACAACAATCTTATTCTATTATTTTAAATCAATTAAAAATATATATAAAAAAAAATTTTGTTTTTCAAAAAAAAAATATTACCAAAACAAATAATCTCTTTAAAAATTTATTATTTATACATCCTAAACATAGTTTTGAAAAAAAAAATTTTGATATAAAAAAAAATTTTAATAGTTTTCAGTCAATATGGATCTTATCAAAAAATAAAATAAAAAATAAAAATTTAAAAAAAAATATTAAAATACCATTATTATTTCAAATAAAA
The DNA here is from genome assembly GCF_964058995.1 of Buchnera aphidicola (Chaitophorus populicola). Lineage (GTDB taxonomy): Bacteria > Pseudomonadota > Gammaproteobacteria > Enterobacterales > Enterobacteriaceae > Buchnera_J > Buchnera_J aphidicola_BO. The sequence continues at coordinate 363,654 of NZ_OZ060382.1, forward strand.
AATATATATATAAAAAATTTATTATCTTTTTGGAATAATCCTATTAAATATTTTTTTAATAAAAAATTAAAAATTTTTTATAAAAAAGAAATATTACATGACTATAACCAAGAACCTTTTTATATAGATCAAAAAAATCATTATTTATTAAATAAAAAAATTCTCGATTATATGATTTTTAAAAAAGATATAAAAAATTTATTTAAAATAGTATCTTCTATGAGTATTTTACCTCATGGAAATTTTGGAATTACTTATTTTAATCATCAACTAAAAAAAATGAAAAAAATATTTTATAAAATTAAAAAAATAAATATATCTTGTAAAAATAAAAATATTAAATTTAAAATAAATCAGTATCTCATTCAAGGAATCTTAAAAAACATTACTAAAAAAGGTTTATTACGTTGGAAACCATTTAACTTAAATCACTATAATAAAATTACTTTATGGATAGAACATTTAATATATTGTATTTACGGTGGAAAATATAATAGTTATTATATAGGTATGAATAATAAAGTCGTTTTTAAAAACATTCAAAAAGATTTAGCAAAAAAATATTTATTAAAATATATTTTAGGATATATTCAAGGATTAAAAAATCCAATAATTTTAACAAATACAGGATTAACTTGGTTTCATTATATATATGATAAAAAAGAAAAAAATATTTCAAAAAAATATGAAAAAATTAAATATAGTGAAAAAAAAATTAAAGAAGTATGGAATGGGAATAAGTATTCTATAGGAGAAAAAAAAAATCCATATATTAAAAAAATCTATACAATATTAAATGATAAATTTATTAAAAAAACATGTCAAACATGTAAATATTGGATGCTTCCAATATATAAAAATTCTATATAAAATTTTAATAACTTAAAAGATCAATGAATACATTAAATAATATATTTCGAATTCCGTTTAAAGGAATTAGAGTAATTGAAGCATCAGCAGGAACAGGTAAAACATTCACAATTATTTTATTGTATTTGCGTTTATTACTAGGAATTAATAATAAAAAAAAATATTTAGTTACAGAAATTTTAATTATTACATATACTCAAAACGCAAAAATAGAAATTCAAAATAGATTATCTAAAATTATTTATCATCTTTACATAGATTGTTTATCTAAAAAAACAAAAAACATATATTTTAAAAAATTATTTAAGAAAATTAAAAATTTTAAAGAAGCTAATCTTATATTAAAAAAAGCTTATATAGAAATTCATAATGCATCAATTTATACTATTCATGGATTTTGTCAACACATTTTAAAAATTCAAAATATTCATAATGAATATTCTTTAACAGATAAAAAAAATTATCACGAAGAAATTTTATATAAAAAATCTATATATATTTTTTGGAGAAAATTTTTTTATCCATTAAATAAAGAAATTTCTAATATAATTTTTCAATACTGGAAACATCCAGATAATTTATTATTAGAAGTAATTCAATTTTTAAATATTAAATCAAAAATTTTTTTTAAAAAAAATAAAAACATAAAAAATATTATTCAAAAACATAAAGAAAATATAACAAAGATAACAAATTTTAAAAAAAAATGGAAATATATACAAAATTTATTAAAAATAAATTTTTTAAAAAAAAAATTTAATAAAAGAATATATAATAATAAAAATATTTCTAAATGGATTAAAAAAATTACAAAATGGACTTTAAAAAAAACAAAAGATTATATTATCCCCAAAGAATTAAAACATTTTAACAAAAAAAAAATAAAAAAAAATTGTCAAAATTTTAATAAGAAAAATTTTTTATTTTTAGACATCATAAAAAAATTTTTAAAAATACAATTTTCATTAAAAGAAAGTATTATTTTTTATGCAATTCAAGAAATACCAAAAATTTTAAAAAAAATTAAAAAAAAAATTTTTTGTTTTGATAATTTAATTACATCAATATTATTATCTTTAAAAAATAATAAAAATCTAGCACAATTTATAGAAAAAAAGTTTCCAATAGCATTTATTGACGAATTTCAAGATACAGATAATCAACAATATAATATTTTTAGAAAAATATATATAAATAAGCATAAATCTTCATTAATGTTAATAGGAGATCCTAAACAATCTATTTATAATTTTCGAGGAGCAGATATATTTTTTTATTTAAAAAATACATTAAAAATATCTAATATACATACTTTAAAAACAAATTGGAGATCTTCTAAAAAATTAATTGATAGTATAAATTTTTTATTTCAAAGAACAAAAAATACTTTCATTTTTAAAAAAATACAATATAAATCTGTTTTATCCTCAAAAAATTCTTCAAGAAAAAAATTTATTATTAATAAAAAAGAACAACCAGCAATTACATTTTGGTTAAATAAAAATGAAGATGAATCACAAGATAATTATAATAATTGGATTGCTCAAAAATGCGCTGAAAATATTTCTTATTTAATTTCACAAATAAAAAAAAAAAAAGCTATATTAAAAACAGAAAATAATAAAAAAACTTTAAAAATCAAAGATATCTGTATTTTAGTAAAAAATTTTAAAGAATTTGAAATATTAAAATCAAAATTAAAACAAAAAAATATTAATTCTTATTACACTTCTTATAAAAAATCTATTTTTAAAAAAAATATTGTCAAAGAAATTTTTTATATATTACAAGCTATATTAAATAATTCAAATGAATATTATTTTAATAGAGCAATTACTACATCTATCATATCAAAAAATTTTTATACTTTAATTCAATTAAGAAAAAATCATCTTAAATTATCAAAATTAAAAGATAAATTTAATAAATTTTTATTAATATGGAAAAAAAAAGGAATTTTAAATCTTATTAAAAATATTATTTATAAAAGTCCTCTTTATCAAAAATATTTTTTTAATAAAAAAAATAAAAATTATATTGCACATTTAATTCATTTAGGTGAAATTTTAGAAAAAAAATCGATACTAAGACAAAATTTATTTTTTTTATTAGAATGGTTTAAAAAAAAAATCTATCAAAAAGTAGAATATAATGAAAAGTATTTTCAAAGACTAATTTATAATAATAAAAAATGTATCAATATAACTACTATATATAAATCTAAAGGATTACAATATCCAATTATTTGGATTCCATTTATTTCAAATTTTAAATCTTTTAATAAACTTATTTTTCATGATAGAAAAAAATTTCATATTTTAATAAATATTAAAAAAAAAATAAAAAATATTAAATTAGAAAAAGAAGAAAAATTATCTGAAGAAATACGTTTATTATATGTTGCTATAACACGTGCTATATTTCATTGTAGTATAGGTATAAATCAATTCATTAATGTAAAAAATAAAATTACAAAATTTCATCATAGTGGATTAGGACATATCTTACAAAAAGGTCAAAAGATGACTGTTCAAGAACTAAAAGATGAAATTAAAAAAATTACTTTAAATAAAAATATTCAAATAATATCTAAAAATTTAACTTCAGATGATGTAATACAAAATCAAAAAAAAAAAATAATTATACAAGAAAATATTTTTAAAAAAAAATATATCAAAGAAAAAAATATAAGTTATACAAAAATATGTAAAAAAATTTTAAAGCAAAAAAACCAAAAAAATAAGTTTAAACAAAAAAAAAATATAAATAAAAAAATTAAATTAAACAAATATACCTTTCCAAAAGGAAAAAAATATGGAATATTCTTACATACAATATTAGAAAATATAGATTTTAAAAAAGAAAATCATAAATATTTAATTTTAAAAGAATTAAAAAAAATAAAATTAGAAAAAAAATGGTTATCTATAGTGCAAAAATGGATTAAATTAATTTTATTAAAATCTTTTAATAAATATAAAACAAAATTATGTAATCTAAAGAAAAAAAATTATATAAAAGAATTTGAATTTTCCTTGCCATTAAAAAAAAACCTTAATATATCCTTAATTGATAATATTTTAAACAAAAAAAAATCTATAAATCAAACTTTTAAAAAAAATTTTTCTAATCAAAAACATATCATGTTAAATGGAAAAATTGATTTAATGTTTAAAACTAATAAAAAATATTATTTAATAGATTATAAATCTAATTTTTTAGGTAAAAATTCTCAGTTTTATACACAAAAATATTTAAAACAAGAAATTACAAATAAAAAATATTATATTCAATATTATTTATATTCGATAGCATTACATAGATTTCTAAAACTAAAATTAAAAAATTATAAGTTTAAAAAAAATTTTGGAGGTATTTATTATATTTTCTTACGTGGAATTAATCAAAAAAATAAAAATGGAATTTTTTTTTATAGTCCATCATATCAAACTATTAAAAAAATAAATCATCATTTCTTTATCAAACAAAAAAATATTATATTATGATTAAATTAATAAAAAAATTAGTAAAAAAAAAAATATTTCAAAAAATAGATTATTATTTTGCAAAAAATATTGCATATCCATATGAGTCATTATTATTAATTACTGCAACATATATGAGTTTTTTAAATAGAACAGGTTATACTTTTCTTTCTTTAAAAAAAATCATAAAAAACAAAATTTTTGGAACAAAAATTATTAATAAAATTAAACATATTAAAAATATTAAAAAAGAATTATTAAAAAGTCATGCAGTAGGAAATAAAGACAAAAACTTTCCATTAATTATCGATGGAAATAATTTATATCTTAATAAAATTTGGATTATTGAAAAAAAAATATTAAAATTTTTAAAATGTAAATATAAAATTAAAAAATATAAATTTCATATATGGAAAAAAGTTTTTAAACAAGAATTTTTTAAAAAATCTCATATTGAACAAAAAATAGCAATTATTTTATGTTTGTTAAATAAATTTACAATTATATTAGGTTCTCCAGGAACAGGAAAAACACAATTAATTTCTAAAATTATTTATGCATTTATTCATATTTCAAAAAATAAAAAAATTATATTAGCTACTCCTACTGGAAAAGCAAGTTCAGTACTAATCGAATCTATTAAAAGAAATAAATATTTATTAAAAATAAAAAAAAAAAATCAAATACATATTCCTAAAATTGCATTTACTATACATGATTTATTTAAAATAAATAATTATTCTAAAAATAATTTTTTTTATAGTATTAAAAATATTAATTACGATTTATTAATCATTGATGAATCATCTATGATAGATATTTTTATGTTAGAAAAAATTATTGATACTTTTAATAAAAATGGTAAAATAATATTTTTAGGTGATCCAAATCAATTACCTGCTGTTAATAATGGATCTTTTTTAAAAGATGTTTTTATTTCATATAAAAAAATAAATCTTCAAAATATATATAAAAAATTAATAAATTTAATTAAAAAACCAAATTTAGAAGCAAATCAAGAAAACATTAAAAAAAAAATTTTTATTTTGAAAAAAAAATATCGATTTAAAAAGAAATCTAACATTGATAAGTTTTCAAAAATTATTAAAAATTTTAAAAAAGAACAAATAAAAAATATTTTTAATAATAAATTTTCAAATATTAAATTTTCTATTATAAATAAATCTTATGCTTCATATAAAAAAATGATTCAAAAAATATTTATTATGTATGAAAATTATTGGAAAATGATTTTTAAAAAATATTCATATAAAGAAATTTTAAAATATTTTTATCAAATAAGAATTTTATGTGTATTAAAAAAAGGTATGTTTGGTGTAGATGGAATAAATAAAATTTTTAAGAAAATTATTTTTAAAAAATATTTTAAATATTCTATAAAAAAAAAAAATAAATGGTATATAGGAAAACCAATAATTATCTTAAAAAATTGTAAATACTTAAAATTATTTAACGGAAGTATTGGTATTACTTTACTAGATAAAAATAAAAATATGCAAGTATTTTTTTTAACAAAAAATGGAGAAATTAATAAAATTCCAATAAATTTATTACCTAAATATCAAACTACATGGGCTATAACTATTCATAAAGCACAAGGATCAGAATTTTTAAAAATAAATATAATATTTCCTTTAAAATCTAATAATATTATGAATAGAGAAATAATTTATACAGGAATTACTAGATCGAAAAAAAAAATACATATATTTTCTAAAAAAAGTACTTTTGTGGAGGCTGCAAAAAAAATAAACACTAGAAAAAGTGGATTTTTAAAAAAAATTAAAAAAATTTTATTAAAAAAATAAAAAGCTTTATTTGCGGGAGTTGGATTTGAACCAACGACCTTCGGGTTATGAGCCCGACGAGCTACCGAACTGCTCCACCCCGCGATATTTATTTAATATAACATTAATATCATTAAAATACAATATTTTTTATACATATAAAATATTTTAATATCTATGAAAAAAATATTTCATATATAATAAAATATTATCTACATAATATATTTTTTTAAATAACAACTATAAATAAAAAAGAGAAAAAAATGAAAGTTATTCAATCCAAATTAATAACAAAAAAATCTAAAATTGCAATTATTACTACAAGATTTAATGAATTTATTAATGATAAATTGTTAAAAAGTTGTATTCAAACATTACGAAGAATAGGGAATGTGGAATCAAATGATATTACTACTGTAAAAGTACCTGGAGCATATGAAATTTCTATTACCGCAGAAATAATTGCATATAAAAAAACATATCATGCAATAATAGTTTTAGGAACAATTATTAAAGGACATACAAGACATAATAAATTTATAGAAAATTCACTTACATATGGATTATCTAAAATTAGTATTAATCATCATGTTCCTATTATAACAGGTATTTTAATGACAAGTAATATCAATGAAACTTTAGAGAGATGCGGTATTAAAATTAATAATAAAGGATCTGAAGCTGCTTTATCAGCATTAGAAATTATAAACGTTCTTAAAGAAATTAATAAAATATAAAATATTTTATACAACTATCTTCAATTAATAATTAAATATTTCTAAATAATTTTAAAAAAATATATGATTAATCATAAAAAATATATGAAAAAAGCAATAAAACTAGCAAAAAAAGGAATTTTTACTACTTCTATAAACCCAATTGTTGGTTGTATAATTGTAAAAAATAATATTATTGTAGGTAAAGGATGGCATCAAAAAAGAGGTTCTGAACATGCTGAAATTATTGCTTTAAAAATGGCAAAAAAACTATCTTATCAAGCAACAATGTATGTAACACTTGAACCTTGTTCACATTATGGATTAACAGGACCATGTTATAAAAAAATTATTTCATCTGGAATAAATAATATTTTTATTGCTGTTAAAGATCCTAATCCTCAAGTAAATGGTAAAAGTATAAAAAAATTAAAAAAATCAGGAATAAAAGTACATATAGGGTTAATGAAAAAAAAATCTAAATTTATAAATAGAGAATTTTTTAAATGGATAAAAACAGGAAATCCTTGGATAAATTTAAAAATAGCTATGTCATTTGATGGTAAAATAGCTACTAAATCTGGAGAAAGTAAATGGATTACATCAAAAAAATCAAGAAGCGAAGTTCATATATTACGCGCACAAAATACAGCTATACTTACAACAAGTAATACAATTATTCAAGATAATCCTTCATTAAACGTTCGATTTTCAGAAATGAATGTTATTGAAAGAAAATCTTTTCCTATAGAAAATTTTATACAACCAATCAGAATTATAATTGACAGTAAAAATAGAGTTAAACAAAATCATAAAATTTTTAAAATCAAAAGTCAAATTTTATTAATTAGGCTAAAAAAAGATAAAAAAATTTGGCCAAAACATGTAAAACAAATAATTATTCCAAAATATAAAAATAAAATAAATTTAATCTTATTATTTAAAATTTTAGGAACTCTAAATATAAAAAATATTTTAGTTGAATCAGGATCGTTATTTACTTCTGCTTTATTATCATTAAATATGATTGATGAACTTATAATATACTGCGCACCAATTATATTAGGTAATCAATCTAAACCTATTTTTTTATTAAATTATATAAAAAAACTTTCCCAATCTAAAAAAATAATTTTTAGAAAAATATCTAAAATAGGAAAAGATCTACGTATAATAATTAATTTTAAAAAAACTGATAAATTATAATATAAAATCTAATGAGAAAAATATGAAAATTTATCTACGTAAAAATTCTAGAATATGTATTGTACAAGCTTTATATTCTTGGCAAATATCTCATAATAATAGTAATGAAATTAAAAATTTTTTTTATGAAAAATATAAAAAAAAAATAGATTTTAAATATTTTCAAGAAGTATTTATAGGTATGATAAAAAATAAAATTAAGATAGATAATTTAATTAAACCATATGTATTAAGAAATTTAAACAGATTAAGCGAAGTAGAAAAATCAATATTAAGAATGTCTTTTTATGAATTACTAAAAAGAAAAGATATTCCTTATAAAGTAATCATTAATGAAGGTATAGAAATAGCTAAAATCTTTGGATCTAAAGATAGTCATAAATTTATTAACGGTGTATTAGATAAAGCAGCTTTTAAAATACGTTTTAAAAAAATAGCATAAAATATATTTTATAAATATAAATTATTTTAATTTATATAATTAAATATTTTTAATATTTTAAAAATATATTTATTTAAAAAAAAATAATTTATATAATTCTATATATTATTATTTTAAAATTTATATAATATTACAAAAAATATGACAAAAAAATACAATAATAAAAAAAAATCAAAAAAAAAAAAATGGAATGCAAAATATGTTATTAATATAGCAAAAAATGAAGGAATCCAAATAAATAAGAAACATTGGAAAATAATATATTTTGCAAGAAATTTTTATTTAAAATTTAATATGTCTCCTCCTTTACGAATATTATTAATAGCTATTAATAAAAAATCTAAAAAAAAAATTAATAGCATTTCTTTAATTAAATTATTTCCAAAAAATCCTTCTATACAAATTAGTAAACTTGCTGGTATTCCTAAACCTAATAAATGTTTATAAAAATTTAAAAAAATTCATACAAATAGAAATATTAAATAAAATAATATAAATAATTGAAAATTTAAACATTTTTAAAGCCCATTTTTTTTTATAAAAATGAACATCATAATAACCTTCTGAAATCATAGACAACCAAAATAATCCTAATGATAAAAAAATAAAACCATTTATATAATTTACAAAATATAAAATATTGAATATAAAAATCATAAAAATTAAAATATTTATATAAAAATACATATGATCTAAAGTTTTATGAAAATTATTTACTACAGGAAAAACCGGTATTTGAGCTTTTTTATAATCCTTAAGATGTAATAAATAAATTGCATATGAATGAGGTATTTGCCAAATAAAATAAATAAAAAATAAAATTATAAGAATCATATTTAAAGAATGTTCGACAGAAAAATATCCTATTATGACTGGACAAGATCCAGATATTGCTCCAATAATAGTTGAATATTGAGATTTGTTTTTTAATAAAATAGTATATATAACTACATAAATAAATAAACTAAATAAAGATATTATATATACTAATTTATTTAAAAATGTTAATAATATTAAACTTCCGAAAAAAAATAAAAAAAAAGAAAAAACATAAGCTGAATTTATAGAAATATATTTATTAACTAAAACTCTATTTTTTGTTCTTATCATTCTTTTATCATTTTTTCTATCTAAAATATTATTTAAAACACATCCGCAAGCTATTAAAAAAGATAAACCTACAATCATAGCTAAAAATATTTTACAATCAAAAATATTTTTTTTTAATGCTAAAAAATATCCTGCCAAAGCTGAAAAAATATTAACTACAATAATTCGTGGTTTTATAAGTTCAATATAATAAAAAAAAAATTTTTTATATTTTTTAAAAACATGTTGCATAATGATTTATATTCCTCATAATCCATATAGAACCAGTTAAAATAATAGAAATAATTATTGTAGTAAAAACTATAGAAAAAAAATTCCAATAATTTTTATTAAAATCATTTAAATGTAAAAAAAACAATATATGTACAAAAACTTGAATAAAACAGCACAATGTCACTAAAAAATATAAATAATTTGCCAAAAATATATTATACATCACAATATAAAAAGGAAAAAAAGAAAGAATTAAAGAAAAAACAAAAACTAATATGTAAAAAAAAATTGATGTTTGAAAAAAATTTTTTTTTTTAATATTTGCAATCATTTTATTACTCCAAATAAATAAACAAAAGTAAATAAAAAAATCCATATAATATCAAGAAAATGCCAAAAAATACTTAGACATAAAATTCTAGTTCTTATAATTTTATTTAATCCTAAAATGTGAATTTGAAAAATCATTAAAATAATCCAAAACAAACCACAAATTACATGAAATCCATGCAACCATAGTAAAGCATAAAATGATGAAAGAAATCCACTTCGCATTGGAAGATAATTATTTCTAAATAAATTTAAAAATTCTATTACTTCTATAGCAATAAAAAAAAATCCTAATATAAAAACTAAAAATAAATAAAGAATTACCATGAAAGAATTACATTTTTTTATGAAAGTTATTGCTATACTAAAAAATAAAGAACTTAATAATAAAAAAAAAGTTTCTAAAAATACAAACTTTAAATTAAAAAAATCTTTTCCAGATGGACCATTTGAAATATTGTGAACCATTACAAAATAAACTGCAAATACAGTAGAAAAAATAATACAATCACTCATAATATAAATCCAAAAACCAAAAATAGTTTTCCGATTTACTGTAATTTTTTCTAAAAAATTATTTGTTTTTTTTTTTAAAATATTGTTTAAAAAATTTTTAATCATAATTTTAACTCTATTTATTTAAATTTTTATAATAATTATTTTCTATCTTTTTAACTATTTTCTTTTTAATACATTGTTTTTTTTCTTTAAAAAAGCTTTTATATAAAAAAATGAAAAGAATATTTATAATAGAAAAACAGAAAATCCACCAAATATGCCAAACCGCAGAAAATCCTAAAATTAATACAAAGAAACTAATAATAATTCCATATGAACTATTTTTTGGAACATATATATCTTCATATTTATATAAAGTATAAAAATTTTTTCTTAAAGAAGTATTTTTTTCTTTTATTTTCCAAAATATATCTCTATCATATATTTTCGGTATAATAGAAAAATTATAATCAGGAACTGGAGAAGATACACTCCATTCTAAAGTTCTTCCATTCCAAGGATCACCTGTCATATCTAAATTTTTCTTGCGTTGTACTATAGAAACTATGAACTGTATAATTTGAGATACAATTCCTAAAAAAATTAAAAACACTCCAAAACAAGCAATAGATAATAAAAAATGAAAATTAAAATCTATATTTTGACTTAACCGACGAGTCATTCCCATACATCCTAAAAAATATAATGGAATAAAAGCGAATAAAAATCCTATAATCCAAAAGAAAAAAGATATTTTACCCCAAAATTCATTCAATATAAATCCAAATACTTTAGGAAACCAATATGTAATACCTGCAAAACAACCAAAAACTACTCCACCAATAATAACATTATGAAAATGAGCTACTAAAAATAAACTATTATGTAAAACAAAATCTGCTGGTGGTAATGATAATAATACTCCAGCCATACCTCCTATAGAAAAAGTTATTAAAAATCCAATCGTCCATAACATACAAGAATGAAAATAAATACGCCCTCTATACATTGTAAACAACCAATTAAAAATTTTTACTCCAGTTGGCACTGCAATAATCATAGTAGTAATTCCGAAAAAAGCGTTTACATTTGCTCCAGCTCCCATAGTAAAAAAATGATGTAACCATACTATAAAGGATAGTACAGTAATAACTAAAGTTGCCCAAACTAAAGAAACATATCCAAATAAAGATTTTCTAGAAAATGTAGATACTATTTCGGAAAAAATTCCAAATGCAGGTAATATTAAAATATAAACTTCAGGATGACCCCAAATCCAAATTAAATTAATATACATCATCATGTTTCCACCACATTCATTAGTGAAAAAATGAAATCCCAAATATCGATCTAAAGTTAACAAAGATAAAGTAACTGTTAATACTGGAAAAGAAGCGATAATTAAAAGATTTGAACATAAAACAGTCCATGTAAATACCGGCATTCTAAACATCGTCATACCTGGAGCTCTCATCTTTAATATTGTCACTAAAAAATTAATAGCAGTTAAAGTAGTTCCAACACCAGCGATTTGTAAACACCAAATCCAATAATCTACTCCAACTCCTGGACTAAATTGCATCTCAGATAAAGGAGGATATGCTAACCAACCTGTTTTTGCAAATTCACCTATTCCTAAAGATAAATTAATTAATATTACTGCACTAACTGTTATCCAAAAACTCAAATTATTTAAAAACGGAAATGCTAAATCACGAGCACCAATTTGTAAAGGAACAACAAAATTCATTAAACCTATTATTAATGGCATAGCTACAAAAAAAATCATAATTACACCATGAGCAGTAAATATCTGATCATAATGATAAGACGGTAAGAATCCACCAGGATTTTCTAAAGAAGCTAAATATTGCTGAATTCTCATCATAATTGCATCTACAAAACCTCGAAATAACATTATAAAAGATAATATTATATACATTACAGCAATTTTTTTATGATCTACAGTTGTAAACCAATTATTCCATAAATATGTCCATTTTTTAAAATATGTAATACAAGATATAATTAACATAGAAATTATAAAAATAGAAATATATGTAATTACAATAATAGGTTCATGAAAAGGTATATCTGCCCAAGATAATTTTCCGAACATATAAATTTTTCCTTAAACATTATAAATGATTGTGTAAAGTAATAATTATTTTGTATTAATAATTTTTTTTACTAATGTTATATCTATAAAAGAAAAAAAATTTTTATTATTTTTATAAAAACTATTAATATCATTCACACTTGAAACTATTTTACATCCTTTATGTATTTTATTAATCCATGAATAAAAAAAATTATTATTAGATATAGAATAAACGTTAAACTTCATATTAGAAAATTCTTTTCCACTATAATTTGCAGAGATTCCTTTATATAAACCAGAAAAATTTGAAATTAAATTTAAACTTGTTGTCATTCCTGGCATAGAATATATTTGACTACCTAAAGATGGAATAAAAAAAGAATTCATAACTGTATTAGAAGTAATATAAAATTTTATTGGTATATTAGTAGGAATAACTAATTTATTTATTGTAATAATTTTTTGTTGAGGATAAATGAATATCCATTTCCAATTTGTAGATAATACATATATTTTTAAAGGTTTAAAATTATTCATATAAATAGATTTTTTAGGATCTAGATCATGTGTTTTATTCCATGATAAAATAGATAAAAATAAAATAATACCTATAGGAATTCCCCAAGAGAAAAATTCAATAACATAAGAATGATTCCAATCAGGAGAATATATAGAATTTTTATATTTATGGTAATATTTTATAGAAAAAAAAATAGTCATAAAGATTACTGGTATTACCACAATTAACATAATTAAAAATGCAGTAATTATTAAATTTTTTTGTTCTAAAGCTATTTGTCCTTTAGGAGAAATAATTCCTCCACGACATCCAATTAATAAAAATGATACAAAAAATACTAAAAATTTTTTAAATTTATAAAAATTCATACTAAAACCTCAAAAACAATTAAATAAAATTTTTATTTTATAAAATTAAAATTTTAAACTATTTTTATAATTTAGTTTTTTAATTTTTTAATTTAATAAAATAAATAAATATTTAAAAAATTAAAAAAATAATATAAATATTTTTAATATTATAATATTATCTTAAATAAATTCATTTTAAATTTAAAAATAATTTATATACTATATAAATAAAAATTTATAAAATAAATTATTTTTTAAATATTTTTTTAAATAAAAAATAAAAAATATGAAAAAATTAATAAAAAAAAAAATACAAAAAAGGATTAAGTTAAGTTATTTAAAAATATATAATATGAGTTTCATGCATCCTAAACTAAATAATAAAAATTCTCATTTTAAAATAATACTTGTTAGTCAATATTTCTTAAAAATAAATATATTAAGAAGACATCAAATAATTTATAATATTTTATCTAAAGAATTAAAAAAAATAATACATGGATTAGAAATTTTTGTATATACAGAAAAAGAATGGATTCAAAAATCAACAAAAAAAATAACTTCTATTAAATGTAAAAAATAATCTGATTAATTATATTAATATTAAAATTTCTTCAAAATTTATAAAAATCGAGAAAAAAATGAGTGAAAATATTTTAAAAAAAATAAAAAACAATAAATCTATTACAAAAAAATATGTTATTTCTTCATATAATATAGAAAATAAAATTAATAAAAAATTATTATTTTTAAAAAAAACTATTTCTATGAATGGTTTTCGTAAAGGTAAAGTTCCAAAAAAAATTATTGAAGAATATTATAAAAATAATATTTTTCATAAAATTTTAAAAAAAATAATACACAAAAATTTTATTAAACTAATTCAAAAAAAAAATATTCAAAACTATGAAAATATTCAATATTTCTTAGGAAAATATATTCCAGGAACTGATTTTAATTATACAATAAAATTCGATATTGTTTGTGATAAATTAAAACAAATATTAAAATCGATTAATTTATATAATTTAAATATAGAAATATCAGAAGAAGACATTACTCAAATCTTATTAAATTTTCAAAAAAATATTTCAAACTGGAAAAATAAAAATACAGAAATTAAAAAAAATGATAAAGTGACTATTAATTATAAATTAAAATTAGAAAACCATCATAAAAATATTTTAAAAAAAAAAGATTTTTCTATATTAATTAATAAAGATTTATTATTAAAAAAAATTTTTTCTTCTATAATTGGAAAAAAAATAGGGGATAAAATAACTGTTATTATAAACTTTTCAAAATATCATCCAGAACAAAAAATTTCTGGAAAAAAAATAACTGTTGTAATAAAAATTATTAATATTCAAGAAAAAATAAATAAAAAAATAAATTTTAAAAAATTTAAAAAATTTGGTTTTATAGAAAAAAATATACAAGAATTAAAAAAAAATATTTATACACAAATGAAAGAAGAATCTAAAAAAATCGCAAGAGAACTTTTAAAAAAAAATTTTATTAAAAAATGGATTAAAATAATACAAAAAAAAAAATATATCAATGAAAATAACCAAATAATTTCAATTGTAAAAAAAAATATATGTTTATATAAAGAAAAATTTTTATCTCATTATAAAAAAAATCAAAATATATTTGAAAAATTGTATAATAAAAATATTTATAAAGCTTCTCAAAAAAAAGCAATAATAAATAATCTTATTAAAGAAATTATTAATAAAAAATCATTATCTGTAAGTAAAAAATTAATAAAAAAAGTTTTTAACAATACAACAAAAAATTTTTTTCAAATAGACAAAAAAAATCATAAAATTAATAAAAAAATTGTTTTAAAAAACATTAAAAATTTTTTATTACAAGAAAAAGCGTTTAATTTTATTCTTGAAAACGTAATTATAACAGAAAAAAAAATAAATTTTTTAAAAGCTATAAAAAAGAATAAAAATACTTATTTATAATTTTTTTTTATAAATGAATAATAATAATTTTAAAAGGATAATAACATATGTTATATAAAAAAAACTATCCAATAAAAAATAATCATGGTGTAATACCTATAGTAATTGAAAAAAATTATCTTGGAGAAAAGTCATTTGATATTTATTCTCGTTTATTAAGAGATAGAATAATATTTTTAACAGGACCAATTGACGATTACTTATCTAATCTTATTATTGCGCAATTATTATTTTTAGAAGCTGAAAACAATAAACAAGATATATTTTTATATATTAATTCACCAGGAGGAATTGTTTCTTCAGGTTTATCTATATATGATACTATTAAATTTATTAAACCAGATGTAAATACAGTATGTTTAGGACAAGCATCTTCTATGGCTGCACTAATTTTATCTTCTGGAAAAATAGGAAAAAGATTTAGTTTACCAAATTCTAGAATTATGATACATCAACCTTTAGGCGGTTTTCAAGGACAAGCATCTGATATTAAAATACATGCGAAAGAAATAGATAAAGTTAAAAAAATTATTAATAAGATATTATCTCATAACACAAACAAAAATATTAAAAAAATAGAAAAAGATACTGAAAGAGACTATTTTCTTTCAGCTAAAGAAGCATTAGAATACGGAATAATAGATTCTATTTTAAAAAACAAAAAAAAATAATGTATATAAAATTTATAATAATAAATAAAAAAATAAATAATAATTTTTTTATAAAAGAGATAATTATGGATCAAGAAAAAAAAAAAAATAAAAAATTAATTTGTTCATTTTGTCAAAAAAACGAAAAAGAAGTAAAAAAAATTATAGCTGGAACAAAAGCATATATATGTGATCAATGCGTTTATTTATGCAATAATATTTTATATGAAGAAAATTTAAAAAATCAATGTTTATTTAAAAAATATCAAGATTTACCTACACCTCATCAAATTAAAAAGAATTTAGATGATTATGTTATCGGACAAGAAAAAGCTAAAAAAGTATTATCTGTAGCCGTACACAATCATTATAAAAAATTATATACAATAGAAAAATACAAAAAAAATAAAATGATTGAACTAGGTAAAAGTAATATTCTTATTATAGGCCCTACTGGAAGTGGAAAAACTTTATTAGCAGAAACTTTAGCAAAATCATTAAATGTTCCATTTTCAATATCTGATGCTACAACTTTAACAGAAGCTGGATATGTTGGTGAAGATGTAGAAAATATTATTCAAAGACTCCTACAAAAATGTGATTATAATGTGCAAAAAGCTGAATCTGGAATCATTTATATAGATGAAATAGATAAAATATCTAAAAAATCAAATAATCCATCTATTACACGCGATGTTTCAGGTGAAGGAGTACAACAATCTCTTTTAAAAATAATAGAAGGAACTATTGCATCTATTCCTCCCCAAGGTGGAAGAAAACATCCTCAACAAGAATGTATTCAAATAGATACATCTAAAATTTTATTTATATGCGGAGGAACGTTTTTAGGATTACAAAAAATTCTTTTTCGTAGGTTAAATAAAAAATCACATATTGGATTTCAAAAAGAAAATAAATTATATGATCAAAATATTAAAATAAAAAATTTAGATAAAATAGAACCTCAAGATTTAATAAAATTTGGGTTAATTCCAGAATTTATAGGAAGATTACCAATTATAACAACATTAAATAACTTAAATAAATCAGAATTAATAAAAATTTTATATAAACCTAAAAATTCTTTAATCAGACAATATAAAACACTTTTTAAAATAGAAGGTGTGAAACTAAAATTTTGTAAAAATTCTATCGAAAAAATAGCAGAAAAATCTCTTAAAAAAAAATCTGGAGCACGTGGATTAAGAGCAATATTAGAAAATATTTTACTTGATACTATGTATGATTTACCATCTATTAAGAACGCAAAAAAAGTAATTATTAATGAATCAACAATTACTAAAAATAATGCACCAAAGATTTTATTAAAAAAATAAATAAAATTATTAATATAATTATATTAAAAATATTTATATAATTTGAATAATACATGTTTATATTAAAAATATTTTAAAAAATTTAATAAAAATATTTATTTAATGCTAATCTTTTAAAATATATTAAAAAGAGAATTTTTATGAATAAAAAAAAATTAAAATATATAAAAATAAATATTTTACCATTAAGAGATACAATTATATATCCTCATATGGTAATACCATTATTTGTTGGACGTAAAAAATCTATTAAATGTATTGAAAATGCGATAAAAAAAGATAAAAAAATTATGTTAGTTACTCAAAAAAAATATTCTAAAAATAAAACTACTATAAAAGATTTATATAAAATTGGAACCATATCAAATATTTTACAATTATTAAAATTACCTGATGGTACAGTAAAAATATTAATAGAAGGATTAACGAGAGCTAAAATAATTAAATTAGGAGATAAAAATAATAATTTTTTAGGGCAAGTGAAAATTATTAATTCAATAGATACCTATAATAAAGAACATAAAGCATTAATAAGAACATTAATTAATCAATTTGAAAATTATTCTAAATTTAATACAAAAATTTCTTCAGATCTTTTAAATTCATTAAAAAAAATTAAAGATATTGAAAAATTAATAGATATTATTGCAACAAATATTCCATTTAAATTAGCTAAAAAACAAAAAATATTAGAACATATAGATATTAAAAAAAGATTAGAAAAATTAATGGTTATTATTGAATCAGAAATAGAATTATTTACTATAGAAAAAAAAATTAGAAACAGAATTAAGAACCAAATGGAAAAAAATCAAAAAGAATATTATCTAAATGAACAAATCAAAGCTATACAAAAAGAATTAGGTAAAAAAAATCCAGATTTAAATGAATATTCTAGTTTTAAAAAGCAAATTAAAAAAGCTAAAATACCAAAAAATATTGAAAAAGAAATTATAATAGAATTAAAAAGATTAAAATTTATGCCGTACATGTCTTCTGAAACTACTGTAGTACGAAGTTATATCGAATGGATGATAAAAATTCCTTGGAGTAAACGTACTAAAGTTAAAAAAAATATTTCTAATGCTCGTAATATATTAAACTCTAATCATTATGGATTAAAAAAAGTAAAAGATAGAATATTAGAATATTTAGCAGTACAAAAAAGAACAAATAAAATTAAAGGGCCAATTTTATGTTTAGTAGGACCTCCAGGAGTAGGAAAAACATCATTAGCAGAATCTATAGCAGAAGCTACAGGAAGAAAATATATCAGAATGTCATTAGGTGGAATCAAAGATGAAGCTGAAATTAGAGGTCATAGAAGAACATATATTGGATCAATGCCTGGTAAAATTATGCAAAATATTTCTAAAACCGGAGTAAAAAATCCATTATTTTTATTAGATGAAATTGATAAAATGTCTGATGATGCGAGATGTGATGCAGAATCTGCTTTACTTGAAGTATTAGATCCAGAACAAAATTTTGCATTCAATGATCATTATTTAGAAGTAAATTATGATTTATCAGAAGTCTTGTTTGTTGCAACAGCTAATTCATACAATATATCTAGTCCATTATTAGATCGAATGGAAATAATTACATTATCTGGATATACAGAAGATGAAAAAATTCAAATTTATAATTCTTATTTAAAACCTAAACAAATTAAAGAAAACGCATTAAAAGATAATGAAATTATCATAAATAATCCTACTATTCTAGAAATAATTCGTTCATATACACGTGAATCTGGTGTTAGAAGTTTAGAAAAAAAAATCGCGAAAATTTTTCGAAAAGTAGTAAAAAAAATATTATTAGATAAAAAAATTAAAAAAATAGAAATTAATAAAAAAAATTTACATAAATATCTAGGAATTAAGAAATTTACTAAAAATAGAAAAAATTTTGTCAATCAAATTGGACAAACTACAGGATTAGCTTGGACTGAATGCGGTGGAGAAATTATACAAATAGAAACTTCTTGTCTAAAAGGCAAAGGAAAATTATTATTAACAGGATATTTAGGCAAAATAATGAAAGAATCTATTTACATTGCTATAACTGTAATTAAAAAACAAGCAAAAAAATTAAAATTATCTAATAATTTTTATGAAAAAAAAGATATACATGTTCATGTTCCAGCAGGAGGAATTCCAAAAGATGGCCCTAGTGCAGGTATTGCTATATGTACATCTTTAGCTTCTGCTTTCACTAAAAATCCTGCTAAAGCTGATATTGCTATGACAGGAGAAATTACTTTAAACGGAAATGTTTTAGCTATTGGAGGATTAAAGGAAAAAATATTAGCTGCGCATCGAGAAGGAATAAAACATGCTATTATTCCAAAAGATAATAGTAGACAATTAAAAAAACTTCCAAAAAAAATTCTTGCTGATATGAAAATACATTTAGTAAAAAATATTACAGAAGTCTTTCAATATGCTTTACAAAATAATCCTTATAAATAAATTTAAAATTTTTATAAAAAAATTAACAACATTGTTATTTATTAAAATTTAAATATTTTATTATAGGATTTAAAAAAATGAATTTTAAAGATATTAAATGGTTTAAAAATTTTATTTTAAGTATAATTATAATAACTTTATTAACATCTATATTTATAGTAAATTTAAAAAATTATTATAAAAACAATTTTTATAATAATAATAAATTATGGTTAATTAAAGTTAATAATCAAATAATTGAAATAAATCAAATCCAAAAAATATTTGAATATAAAATGTTGTTATTAGAAAAAAAATCTATTAATAAAACATATGATTTATTAACAAATAAAATATATATAAAAAATTTATATAAAAAAATTTTATCGAATTTAATTAATAAATGTTTAATAAAAAATTATATTGAAAAAAATAACATTAAAAACAATAAAAAAAATATTAAAAATTTAATTATGAAAATGGATATTTTTCAAAAAAATAAAAAATTTAATTCAAATTTATATTATCAATTTTTAAAAAAAAATAATATTGATGAAAATGAATATTTAAAAATTATAGGTAATAAGATTACAGAAAAATTTCTTTTTAATGACATGATAAATTCAAATAATCTATTTAAAAATGAAAAAATATTTTTAAATAAATTAAATCAAGAAAGAATATTATGTAAAAAATATACTATAAATTTTAAAACAATTTATTCGCAACAAACATGTACCGATGCAGAAATCAGTAATTTTTATAATACATATAAAAAAAATTTTATTAACAAAAAAAAATTTAAAATAAAATTTTTTAAAATTATTCCATTTTTAAAATTAAACCAAAAAATTAAAAAATCAGATATCTTAAAAGAATTTAAAAAAAATAAAAAAAAGTATTCTACAAATCAAATAAAAAAAATTAGTTTTATGATATGTAATACTAAAAAAGAAGCAAGAAAAAAAATTCAAAAGTTTCAAAACAATAAAGAAATAAAATTTAAATGTAAAAAAATTTTTATTGATAACTATAATTCTATAAAAAATTTTAATTTAAATTGGATTAACAAGAAAAAATTTATAAAAATTATAAAAAAAATACATTTGCATAATATTCATGAAATATCAAAAATTATTAAATTCAAAAATAAATTTTTAATATTTAAATTAGATAACATTTATAAATTTCAAGATAAAAATATTGATAAAATAAAAAATTTTATCAAAAAAAAAATAAAAAAAAAAATAAAAAAAAATAATTATCAACAGTTAATTACAAAAATTAATTTAATTTCTATTAATAATAATAAATATTTTCATTTATTAGAAAACATAATACATAAAAAACCTAAAAAAACGAATTGGTTTACAACAGATTCTATTCCCAAAGATATCAAATGTCATAATATTAAAAATTTTTTTAAACATCAAAAAAAATTAATTATACACAATAAAAAAAAATTTGTTAATTACAGATTTTTTAATAAAGATAAAAATATATTTATAAAAATTATAGATTTACATAAAAATACTATACAGCCTTTATTAGAAGTAAAAAATAAAATTTCTAATTTAATCAAATTAAATAAATCTAAAATACAAGCATTTAAAAAAATTAAAGAAATTACAAAAAATCTAAATCAAAAATCACGTAATAATCTTATTCAAAAAAATATTTTATTTAATAAAAAAAAATATTTTATTCAAAATAAAAATAAATATTCTTTAATGTTAATTAATAAATTTAATAAAAATTTTGTACATAACAAACCTTTGTATATAAATTTAACAAACTATAAAAATAAATGGATAATATTAAAATTCTATAAAAAATATTTTATTAAAATAAATCATAATGAAAAAAACAAAAATTACCTTAGATATAAAATAAAAAATCAAAAATTATTAATAAAATTAATATTGGAATCTTTACGTTCTCAAGCTCAAATACAATACAATATAAATACATATTAAATTTTAAAAATAAATATTTATTTTTAAAATTTTTAATAATCTTTAAAAATTAATTAATAATTTTTTATAAAAATTAAATATTAGGATTATCCTGTGCAACTATTTAAGCAATTAAGCTGGTACTTTATTCAAGAATGGAAAAGATATCTAGGATCTGTTTTAATATTAATGATAATTGCATTTCTGCAAGTCATGCCTCCAAAAATAGTTGGAATACTAGTAGATTTAATTGTAAAAAGAAAAATGTGTTTTTCTGAATCCATAAAATGGATTTATTTTATGATTGCAATTGCTATTATAGTATACATTCTTAGATACATATGGAGAATATTACTTTTTGGTGCTTCATATAAGTTAGCAATTAAATTAAGAACTATTTTTTATGACTCTATTATTAAACAAAATTCAGAATTCTATTTAGAAAATAGAACTGGTGATTTAATTACACGCGTAAGTAACGATATTGAAAGAGTTATATTTGCTGCAGGAGAAGGTGTTTTAACATTAGTTGATTCATCTGTTATGGGAATTTCTGTACTAATTGTAATGTGTACACAAATTAGTTATAAATTAACTTTTTTTGCATTACTTCCAATGCCTATTATGACTATTTTTATTAAAAAATACGGAGCAGAACTACATAAAGAGTTTTTTAAATATCAAAGTTCTTTTTCTATTTTAAATAATAAAACACAAGAAATTCTTACTAGCATTAGAATAGTTAGAGCATTTGGATTAGAAAAATCACAATTAAAAGATTTTTTAAGATTAATAAAAAAATCTAGTAAAAAAAATATTAATGTTACAAAAGTAGATGCTAAATTTGATCCAGTAATCTATTTATCTATTGCTTTTTCAAATCTATTAGCTATTTCTTTTGGAAGTTGGTTAGTATGGAATAATCATATTACTTTAGGTCAATTAACAAGTTTCATTATGTATCTAGGATTAATGATTTGGCCTATGCTAGCTTTAGCTTGGATGTTTAATATTGTAGAAAGAGGAAGCTCAGCGTGGAATAGAATACAAAAAATAATTAATTCTCCTATTAAATTAAAAGATGGTCATATAAATGTTTTAAAAAAAAATAAATTATTAAAAATTTCTATAAAAAAATTTTCTTATAAAAAAAGCCATAGTTTACAATTAAAAAACATATATCTAAAAATAAAAAACGGAGATATATTAGGAATTTGTGGACCAACAGGATCTGGAAAAAGTACGTTAATACAACTCATACAAAGAGAATTTGATCCTACTATTGGAAAAATTTTATATGATAATATTGAATTATATAAAATTAAATTAAAAACCTGGAGAAAAAAAATTGCAATAGTAAATCAAGAAACTTTTTTATTTTCTGATACTATTAAAAAAAATATTTCGTTTGGTAATAAAAACCTTAATTTTTCTCAAATTAAAAAATATGCAAAAATAGTAAATATGCATAAAGAAATATTAGCTTTAAAAGATGGTTATAATACTTTAATAGGAGCTGAAGGAATATTATTATCCGGAGGACAAAAACAAAGAATTGCTCTTGCACGTGCTTTAATTTTAAATCCAGAAATATTAATTTTAGATGATGCTTTATCTGCAATAGATGGAAAAACAGAATATTTAATTTTACAAAATATTTTAAAATGGAAAAGTCCAAATACTACTATCATTATGAGTTCACATAAATTATCTACATTACAAAAATCAGATAAAATTATAGTTATGAAAAAAGGAAAAATTAAACATCGAGGAAAACATATAGAATTAATTAAAAATAAAAATTGGTATAGTCATTCAATCTCTAATCACAAAATTATTAATAAAGATGATAAAAAAATCCATAAAGGGAATAAGAATGTGTAATTTTATGAAATATTGGCCTACTCTTAAAAGATTAGCAACATATGGAAAACCTTTTAAAAAATTACTATTCTTTGGAGTATGTTTACTTTTATCAGCAGCTTTATCTGAAGTATTAGGTCCTATATTAATTAGTAATTTTATTAAGAATATATTAGAAAAACATGAATTTTCAACAATGATTGTCATATCTAATATCATTGGATTTATTACTTTACAAATAACATCAGTAATTTTATATTATTCTCAAAATATTATATTTAATAAAATATCTATTAAAATTATTCAAAATCTTCGATATGATATTATGAAATCTACTTTAACTCTACCAATTAAAATATATGACAATCAACCTATTGGCCACATCATATCAAAAATTACAAATGATACTGAATCTATACGTGAACTATACGATACTATATTAGGTTCAGTGGTAAACAGCTCTGTATTAGTTTTTATAGTTTTAATAGCGATGTTTATATTATCTTGGAAAATGGCTCTTATTGCAATAATATTAATACCTATTGTAATATTTATAATATTTACTTATCAATACTATAGTGTACCTTTATTAAGAAAAACTAGATATTATTTGTCAAAAATTTATCATGAATTTAATGAAATTGTAAATGGAATTAAAGTAATTAAACAATTTAAACAAGAAAAACAATTTAGAAAAAATATTATTAAAACAAGCTATATGCATTATAAATTTAAAATGAAAGTATTAAAATTAGAAGGAATTTTATTAAGACCATTATTAAGTTTACTTTCATCTATGATATTATGTGGAATTATATTTTTATGCATTATATCTGATATTAATACATTTAAAGTAGGTGTTTTATATGCTTTTATTAGTTATTTATCTCGATTAAATGAACCATTAATTTCTGTTGCTAGTCAACAACCTTTATTGCAAAAAGCTATCGTCGCTGGAGAAAGAATTTTTGAATTAATGGATATTCCACAACAAAAATATGGTAATATTGAAAAAAAAATCAATAATGGAAAAATTTGTATAAAAAAAATATTTTTTAAATATAAAAAAAATGAAGATTATATCTTATCTAATATAAATATTAACATTAAACCAAATAAATTTATTGCTTTTGTTGGAAAAACAGGAAGCGGAAAAAGTACTTTAGCTAATTTGTTAATGGGGTATTATAAAATTAATAAAGGATATATTTATTTAGATGGATATAAAATAGAAGATTTAAGTCATTATTCTTTAAGAAATTCTATTGGATTAATACAACAAGAACCTATGATATTACCTGTAAGTATATTAGAAAATATTACTTTAGGTAAAAAAGTTTCAATTAATAAAATTGAAAAAATAATTAAACTTGTATATTTAGACGAATTAATATCATCTTTACCAAACGGTATATATACTAATTTAAGTGAACAAGGAAATAATTTATCAGTAGGTCAAAAACAATTAATTTCTATTGCTAGAGCATTAATACGAAATCCAAAAATATTAGTTTTAGATGAAGCTACAGCAAATATTGATTCTTATACAGAGAAATTAATTCAAAAATCTTTATTAAAAATTAAAAAAAATACCACATTAATTATGATTGCTCATAGATTGTCAACCGTTGTACAAGCAGATCATATAATTGTTTTAAATAAAGGGAAAATAATTGAAAAAGGAACGCATCAACAATTAATGAATATGAAAAATCAATATTATTCTATGTACAAATCTCAATTATTTAAATCAGCATAAAATAAAAAATATTTTATAAAGTGCTTTATTAATAATTTTTAATATGCATGTTTTATTTTGAAATAGCTGCTTCTTTTCAGACCTGACTAAGTATTCAAAATTTAACATCTTATTAAATACTAATAAAACACTTTAAAATATTTTTTATATATTTTGAAATATACATTATTTATAAAAAAAATACAAGAATTCTTTATTTTTTATTTTAGAAAAAAATTAATACTAATAATGAAAAAAAATTATAATTATGATAGCATATAAAAATCTTTAAAAAAAAAAAAAAAAAACATGAAATATCAAGTTTTAGCACGTAAATGGAGGCCTAAAAACTTTAAAGAAGTTATAGGTCAAAAATATATTATTAAAGCAATTATTAATAGCTTAAAATTAAATAGAATACATCATGCATGGATTTTATATGGAACTCGAGGAATAGGAAAAACTACTATTGCAAGAATTTTAGCAAAATGTTTAAATTGTGAAAAAAAAATTACTATATTACCATGCCAAAAATGTCATTCTTGTGTAGAAATTGATAAAAATTTTAATCCTGATTTAATTGAAATTGATGCGGCATCTAAAACAAAAGTAGAGGATATTAAAGAACTCTTAGAAAATGCAAAATACCCACCTATTAAAGAAAGATTTAAAATTTATTTAATAGACGAAATACATATGCTTTCTAGATATAGTTTCAATGCTCTTTTAAAAACATTAGAAGAACCTCCCGCACATGTAAAATTTATTTTAGCAACTACAAATATTGAAAAATTACCTAAAACTATTATCTCTAGATGCATTAGATTAAACTTGAAAACAATAAAAAAAAAAAATATTATTAAAAAAATTAAATACATTTTAACAAATGAAAAAATATCTTTTGAAGATAAAACATTAGAATTAATTGCAACAGCTGCTGATGGAAGTATGAGAGATGCATTAAGTTTAATAGAACAAACTATTTCTATAGGAAATGGGAAAATTAAAATTTCTAATGTACAAAAAATGTTGGGAACATTTAAATATGAAAATTTTATTTATTTATTAAAATCCTTGTTTAATAAGGATGTTAAAAAAATTATAAATTTTACACAAAAAATTTTATCTTTAGATGTAGAACCTGAAAAAATATTAATTGAAATTTTAAGATTATTGCATTATATATATATTAAAAAAATTTCTTCATTAAAATGGACATCTAATACATATAATATCGAACAAAAAAAAATTTTAAATAATATATCTAAAAATAATACATTTTCTCAAATTAAAAATTATTATTCTATAATTCTTAATGGAAGAAAAAATATAAAATATGCACCTTCTAAAAAATTAGGAATGGAATTAACTTTACTCCAAGTTCTCGATTCTAAATAATATAATTAAAATATATTTTTTAAAAAAAATATATAAAAATATTTTTAATTATATAAAAAAATATTTATTTATTTGATATTCAATAAGAGAAAAATATGTTTAAAAAAAATCAATTCGGAAACTTAATGCAAAAAGCACAAAAAATGCAAGAAAATATGAAAAAAATTCAAAAAAAAATGAAATCTATTATAGTTAAAGGAGAATCTGGAGCTGGATTAGTTAAAATTACATTAAATGGAGAACATCATTGTAAAACAGTTGAAATTGATCCTTCTTTATTTAAAGAGGATGAAAAAGAAGTTATAGAAGATTTAATTATTGCTGCTTTTAATGACGCATCAAGAAAAATTAAAGAAGAACAAAAAAAGAAAATGACAGAATTATCTGGAATTATTCCCTTTGCAAATAATCTAAACTTTCCAATATAAATTATAACTAATTATGATTGTAAATACATCAAAAATTAATTTTAAACAAGGAAAAATAATGAAAATTATTTTAATTGGTTATCCATGTTCAGGAAAAGGAACTCAAGCAAAATTTATTTCAAATAAATATAAAATTCCTAAAATTTCTACAGGAGATTTACTAAGATCAATTATTTTAAAAAAAACGACTAAAGACACTTTAGAAATTAAAAAAAAAATTGATTCAGGTCAATTAATTCCAGATAATATAATAATATCTATAATTCAAAAAAGAATATCTAAAAAAGATTGTTTAAATGGATATATTTTAGATGGATTTCCTAGAACTATAAACCAAGCAAAAATAATGGAAAAAAATAATTTAAAAATAGATTATGTAATTGAATTACTAATTCCTAAAAAAAGTGTTTTAAAAAGAATGTTAGGTCGACAAATACATGAAAAATCAGGACGTGTATATCATAAAATATACAATCCCCCGAAACAAAAAAATAAAGATGATATTACCGGAGAAAAATTAGTGACAAGAAAAGATGATACAAAACAAATAATTCAAAAAAGATTAAATGAATATGATTTTTTTAAAAAAAAAATTATAAATTACTATAAAAGCAAACATAAATTAAATAAATTAAAATTTATTAAAATAAATGCAAAAAAAAAATTATTTATAATACAAAAAAAGATAATAAAATTTTTAAAAAAATAATTATTTTTTATTTTGCGCTTTACAGGATTCGAACCTGTGACCCACGGCTTAGAAGGCCGTTGCTCTGTCCTACTGAGCTAAAAGCGCTTAAAAAATTTAATGAATATAATTTTTATTTTAATATTATAAATTATTTTTTTCAAAAATACTAGTTTATAAATTTTAAATTTATTTTTTAAATACTTATAAAAGGATTATATGAAAATATTATGATTGCAAAAATAATTAATGGAACTAAAATAGCACTAAAAATTCAAAACAAAATAAAAAAAAAAATACATAAAAGAAAAAAAAATGGTTTATTTCAACCAGGATTAGCAGTAGTATTTGTAGGAAATAACATATCTTCAAAAATTTATGTTAAGAATAAAAAAATTGCTTGTAAAAAAGTTGGCATCATATCTAAAATATGTCGTTTATCTATATCTGTTACAGAAAAAAAAATTATTCATACTATTAAAAATTTTAACTCAGATCCTACAATACATGGAATTTTAATACAATTACCTTTACCAAAAAAATTTGATACACAAAAAATATTAAGAAAAATTTCATATAAAAAAGATGTAGATGGATTTCATCCTTTTAACATAGGATTATTATGTCAAAGAAATCCACGTTTAAGAGCATGTACTCCTTTAGGAATTATGAATCTCTTAAAATCATATCAAATAAAAATAAAAGGATTAAACGCATTAATTATTGGAGCATCTAACATTGTTGGAAGACCTATGATGTTAGAATTATTATTAGCTGGTTGCACGACAACTATCGCGCATAAATTTACTAAAAATTTAAATCAATATGTAAAAAATGCAGATTTAATAGTAATTGCTATTGGTAAACCAAATTTTTTACATGGAAAATGGATTAAAAAAGGAGCAATTATTATAGATGTTGGTATTAATAGATTAAAAAATGGGCAAATAGTTGGAGATGCTGATTTTAATTCAAATTATCTTAGAGCATCATATATTACTCCTGTACCAGGAGGAGTTGGACCAATGACAGTAACAAGTTTACTTCAAAATACTTTATATATCTGTGAAAATTATTATGACAAAAAATTTTAAATTTTAAAATACCATAATGTTTTATTTTTTTTATCTTGTACATGTATTCCTAATTTTAATAATTTTTTTCTTAACAAATCTGCTTTTTTCCATAATCTTAATTTTCTTGCATCGGTTCTTTTTTGAATAATTTTTTTAATTTTGTTATATAATTTTATATCTTTCAAATTATTAAAATTATTTATAGAACTTTGATTCAAATTAAAAAAACCTAGAATTTTTCCTAAAAAACATAATTTAGCAGAAAAAAATATCGCTTGTTCAAATTTTTTCATATCATATAACATAATTATTTTTTTAGATAAATTAGATAAAATAGAAAGAGCTAACGGTGTATTAAAACTATCATTCATAGCATTTCTAAATAAATTAATATAAAATAAAGAAGAATTATTTAAAGAAAAATTAAAATTTTTATGATTAGATAAATCAATACAAAAATACCATTTTTTCAATATTTTATTAATTTCAATTAAATTTTTTATATTATAATAAATTGGATGTTTATATTGTGTAGATAAAAAATAATAACGTATTACATCGGGATTAAATTTATTAATCAAATCTTTAATTAAAAAAGTATTTCCTATAGACTTAGACATTTTTTGATTTTTTAAAATAACCATTCCTGTATGCATCCAATAATTTACAAATTTTTTTTTGTAAAAACATTCAGACTGCGCTCTTTCATTTTCATGATGAGGAAAAATTAAATCATTTCCTCCTCCATGAATATCTAATTTATTTTTAAAATACACATTATTAATTGCTGAACATTCAATATGCCAGCCTGGTCTACCATTGCCCCAAGGTGAATTCCAAAATATTTCATTATTTTTACTTTTTTTCCATAAAACAAAATCATTTTTATAAATATTTTTATTATCTTTAAATATATTTAAGTCATTTTTTTTATTTAGTAATTGACCATATTTTTTATAACTTTTAATAGAAAATAAAATATCTCCATTTTGATCTACATAAGCATGTTTATTGATTAACAATGTATGAATGAAATCAATAATATCTGTTATATGTGAAGTCACACAAGGTTCAAAAGAAGGTTTTAAAATATTTAAAGATTTTAAATCAATATGCATTCTATCAATAATATTTTTTGTAAAAGAAATAAAATTTTTTTTATTTGAATATGTTTTTTGTATAATTTTATCATCTATATCTGTAATGTTTCTAACATATTTTACAGAATATCCTAAATTTATAAAATAACGATTAACTACATCAAAAAACATAAATGTTCTAGCATGTCCAATATGACAATCTTTATATACAGTGACGCCACATATATACATAGAAATTTTTTTTTGACAAATAGATTTGAAAATTTCTTTTTTTCGAGTTAAAGTATTAAAAATTTTTAGCATTAATATTTCTCTATAAAATTAATTTAGAATTTATATAAAAATAAATATCAATCAAATATAATTAATAAAATTATGTATAAAAAATTAAAAAAAATTTTAAAATTTCCTATGTATTTTACTTTTAAAATTATATGTCTAAATAAAAAAAATCTTGAAAAAGAAATTTTTAATATTTTTAAAAAAAAAAAAATAATGATACAAAAAAAAAATATATATTATAGTAAAAAAAAAAAATATATATCTTTTTCTCTTACTATATATGCAGAGAAATTTAAATATATTAAATATATTTATAAAAAAGTTGGAATATTAAAATTCGTAAAAATGGTTTTATAGTAAAAATATTAAAAAAGTATAAATTTAGTAAATTTCTGTTCAGTACTTGTTATAAAAATAACGCACTGAACAGTGTGAAAAAATTTTAATAAATTTTTATAAGATATTCTTATAAACCGGTAACGTTAATTGCAGACGGACCTTTCTCTCCTTCTGTAATTTCGAACTCCACACTTTGTCCTTCTGCTAAAGTTTTAAATCCATCACTTTGAATAGCTGAAAAATGCACAAAAACATCTTTACTTCCATCTTCAGGAGTAATAAATCCAAAACCTTTTGCTTCATTAAACCATTTAACATTACCTTTAATCTTTGACATCTGTTTATTACCTTTACATGAAAATTATATATAATACTTACATTAAATGTTAATTAAAATTTTATTAAAATAAATTTTAAATTTTAATTTAAAACTAAATTAATAGAAATTACAAAATTAACGATGTGAAAAAATAAACTTTAATTTTCAAAATAATTAATATTTGAAAATGAAAGTTTATTTTATACTTGAAATGTTTTAAAAAATTTTAATAGCCTGGAAATTTCCTACTCTCACACAGGGAGACCCTGAACTACCATCGGCGTTATAATGTTTCACTTCTGAGTTCGAAATGGATTCAGGTGGTACCATTACACTATTTTAACCAGGCTATTATTTTTTAATATTGTATACTTTAATATACAAAATTATATATTAAAGTATACATATTTTATATATTTATTTTTAATCGGTAACAAGTATTTTTTTAATTAAATTTTTAAAAACACCTCTGGTGTTGTAAGGTTAAGCCTCTCGGGTCATTAGTACTAGTTAGCTGAACACATTGCTGTGCTTACACATCTAGCCTATCTACGTCGTAGTCTTCAACGTCCCTTCAGTAAACTTACAAGAGTTTCAGGGAAGATTAATCTTGGGGTAAGTTTCGTGTTTAGATGCTTTCAGCACTTATCTTTTCCGCATATAGCTACCGGGCAATGCCATTGGCATGACAACCCGAACACCAGTGATGCGTCCACTTCGGTCCTCTCGTACTAGAAATAGATCCCCTCAATCTTCCAACGCCCACGGCAGATAGGGACCGAACTGTCTCACGACGTTCTAAACCCAGCTCGCGTACCACTTTAAATGGCGAACAGCCATACCCTTGGGACCTGCTTCAGCCCCAGGATGTGATGAGCCGACATCGAGGTGCCAAACACCGCCGTCGATATGAACTCTTGGGCGGTATTAGCCTGTTATCCCCGGAGTACCTTTTATCTGTTGAGCGATGGCCATTCCATTCAGAACCACCGGATCACTAAGACCTGCTTTCGCATCTGATTGCGTTATCACGCTCTCAGTTAAACTGGCTTATGCCTTTGCACTAAACTTACGATTTCCGACCGTAATTAGCCAATCTTTGTACTCCTCCGTTACTCTTTGGGAGGAGACCGCCCCAGTCAAACTACCCACCAGACATTGTCTCTACACCGGTTAACGGTGCTAGGTTAGAAAATTAATATTTAAAGGGTGGTATTTCAAGGTAGACTCCACTAATACTAGCGTATTAGATTCAACGTCTCCCACCTATCCTACACATTAAATATCAAAATTCAATGTCAAGATATAGTAAAGGTTCACGGGGTCTTTCCGTCTTGCCGCGGGTACACTGCATCTTCACAGCAATTTCAATTTCACTGAGTCCCAGATGGAGACAGCCTAGCCATCATTACGCCATTCGTGCAGGTCGGAACTTACCCGACAAGGAATTTCGCTACCTTAGGACCGTTATAGTTACGGCCGCCGTTTACCGGGGCTTCATTTTAGAGCTTTAAGTTTTTACACTTTGACTCCTTTATTTAACCTTCCGGCACCGGGCAGGCGTCACACCGTATACTTCCATTTTCATGTTTGCACAGTGCTGTGTTTTTAATAAACAGTTGCAGCTAGCTGGTATCTTCGACTAACTTCAGCTAAAGGAGTAAATCCTCTTACTTACGAGTTAGCGTGCCTTCTCCCGAAGTTACGGCACCATTTTGCCTAGTTCCTTCATCTGGGTTCTCTCAAGCGCTTTAGTATACTCTACCTAACTACCTGTGTCGGTTTGTGGTACGATTTGAATTTATCTGATGCTTAGAGAATTTTCTTGGAAACATGGTATAAATTACTTAGTTACCGTAATAACTCGTCATAACGCCTTAACTTAAAAAATATTCGGATTTGCCTAAATATTTATGTCTACACGCTTAAACCAAGACAACCGTCGCTTGGATAATTTAACCTTTTTCGTCCTCCCGTCGCAATAAATTCAAGCACAGGAATATTAACCTGTTGTCCATCGACTACGCTTTTCAGCCTCGCCTTAGGGGTCGGCTTACCCTGCCTCGATTAACGTTGGACAGGAAACCTTAGTCTTTCAGCGAGCAGGTTTTTCACCTGCTTTATCGTTACTCATGTCAGCATTCGCACTTCTGATTCCTCCAATATACTTTACAATATATCTTCTACGGTTTACAGAACGCTCCTCTACCCAGTAAAAAAAATACTGCCGCAGCTTCGGTACATAATTTAGCCCCGTTAAATCTTCCGCGCAAGCCGACTTGACCAGTGAGCTATTACGCTTTCTTTAAATGATGGCTGCTTCTAAGCCAACATCCTGGCTGTTTATGCCTTCTCACATCGTTTCCCACTTAATTATGATTTTGGGACCTTAGCTGGCGGTCTGGGTTGTTTCCCTTTCCACAACGAACGTTAGCACCCGCTGTGTGTCTCCCGTGATAACATTCTACGGTATTCGGAGTTTGCATCGGATTGGTAAGTCAGTATGACCCCCTAACCGAAACAGTGGCTCTACCCCCGAAGATGAATTTCACGAGGCGCTACCTAAATAGCTTTCGAGGAGAACCAGCTATCTCCCGGTTTGATTGGCCTTTCACCCCTAGCCATAGGTCATCCGCTGATTTTTCAACATCAGTCGGTTCGGTCCTCCAATTAGTTTTACCTAATTTTCAACCTGCCCGTGGCTAGATCACCGGGTTTCGGGTCTGTACCCTGAAACTAAACGCCCATTTTAGACTCGGTTTCCCTACGGCTCCCCTTATAAATTCGGTTAACCTTGCTACAGAGTACAAGTCGCTGACCCATTATACAAAAGGTACGCAGTCACTCTATAAAATTGAGCTTCTACTGCTTGTACGTATACGGTTTCAGGATCTATTTCACTCCCCTAACAGGGGTTCTTTTCGCCTTTCCCTTACGGTACTAGTTCACTATCGGTCAGTCAGGAGTATTTAGCCTTAGAGGATGGTCCCCCTATCTTCAAACAAGATTTCTCGTGTCTCGTTTTACTTTTCGAGTTTACAATATATTTTTTTCATATACAGGGCTATCACCTTGTTTCGCTAATTTTTCCAAATTATTCTATTAAAAATAAAATTGCAATTTATACTCTGGGCTGCTCCCCTTTCGCTCGCCACTACTAAGGGAATCTCAATTGATTTCTTTTCCTCAAGGTAATTAGATGTTTCAGTTCCCTTGGTTTGCTTTATTTATCTATTTTATTTAATAAATAATATCATATAAAAATATGATAGGTTTCCCTATTCGGAGATCGCCGACTATAACGTTTCTTATCAACTTATCGACGCTTTTCGCAGATTAGTACGTCCTTCATCGCCTCTGACTGCCAAGGCATCCACCATATACGCTTTTTTGCTTAACCTTACAACCCACAGGTGTTTTATAGTAATAATTAAAAATTATACTTGTTCCGAATTTTTAAAGAACTTAAAAAAATAATATTTTAAATAAAGTTTTATTTAAAAAACAATTATATCATAATAATTTAAAATAATAAATATTTTTTTTAAAATTGTCCCCTAGGGGAATTGAACCCCTGTTGCTGCCGTGAAAGGGCAGTGTCCTAGACCGCTAGACGAAGGGGACTAATAAAAAAATATTTTATCTTTAATTAAATCTTTTATAATTTAATTATTATAAATTATTTATATTAAAAATAATTTTTACAACTAATGTAACTATTTTACATATTCAAGAAAAAGAGTCAAGTAATTTATAATAAATTTAAATAAAAAAATAATATAAAACATGTAAAACATATAAACTATTAAAAATAAAAAAAATTAAAAATATTTTAAATTTCAAGAATTTTTAAAATATTTTTTATATTTGGAAAAATATTTGTCCACAAAAAAAATGAATGTGCTGCTTGATTAACCAACATTCCTATTCCACTATATACTCTTTTTGAACCTAATTTTTTACAAAATTTCATAAAAAAAGTGTCTTTATTTCCATAAAACATATCATAACAAACAGTATTTGAAAAAATAATATCTTTCGGTATTGTTAAAGATAAATTGTTATAAATACCAGCTGAAGTAGCATTAATTACTACATGAAATTTATTTTTATTTAATTGATTTGATTTAATACACTTTATATATCCAAAAATTTTGAACTCTTCTGATAAAATTTGAGCTTTTTCAAAAGTTCTATTAGTAATATAAATCTTACATCCAAATTTTAATAAAGGATAAATAATACCTCTTGCTGCTCCACCTGCACCTAAAATTAATATATTATCACTTTTTTTAATTAAACTCTTAGATATTAAATCTGTTAAAAAACCAATTCCATCTGTGTTATCCCCAATAATATCATTTGTATAAATTTTTTTTAATGTATTTACAGAACCAGATATCTTTGCTCGTTTTGTTAAAATATTACAAAAAGAATATATTTTTTCTTTGAAAGGTAAAGTAATATTTGCTCCTTTACCTCCATTTTGAAAAAACTCTGAAATTTCTTTTATAAAAAATTTTTTTGAAGCGCAAATCCGAATATATTTTTCATTTAAATTATATTTTTTAAAAAAAAAATTATGTATATTAGGAGATTTACTATGATTTATTGGATTTCCAAAGACAGCATAATGAGAATTATTATATAAATTAAGCACGTACTATCTCTCCAGTTAATAAATTAATAATTTTAGAAGGTTTTTTTTTATTTCCTAATAGTCCATTTAAAACTGGAAAAAATTTACCGAAAACATGTTTTACTTCTTTGATAGTTTTACACGGTTTTTTTCCAGAAATATTTGCGCTTGTAGAAATAATCGGTTTCTTAAAATAAAAACATAAGTCTTTAATTAACTTATGTTGAGTAATTCTTACAGCAATAAATTTAGAATTTCCTGTTAACCAATGTGGAACGCTAGAATGAGCTGGAACAAGATAAGTAAAAAAATTTTTTTTATTTAATAAAAGATATTTTTTTTTTAAAATTTTACTTTCAATAATATAAGGAATTAATTGACTATAATGACAAGATATTAATATAAATCCTTTATTTATATTTCTATTCTTTATAGAAAGTAATTTTTTTACTGCAATTTTACTATCTGGATTACAACCTAATCCAAAAACTGATTCTGTCGGATATGCTATAACTTCATTTTGATTTAATTTATTTACACAATCTTTTAAAGAAAATAAAAAATTTTTATTCATAACATATTATCTCTTACATAAAAAATTTTTTAAAAATATATTTTTTATTTTACAAAATTCTTTTTATATAATGTTATTATATTGCATATTTAAAATTAAAAAATTCAAAAATGTCTATTCTAAAAATATTAAAATATCCAAATAAAAATCTCAGAAAAATTGCTAAACCTGTTACAAATTTCGATACAAACATTAAAAATATTGTTCAAAAAATGTTTAATACAATGTATCAAAAAAATGGAATTGGTTTAGCTGCAATACAAGTAAATATTCAATTAAGAATTATTGTTATAGATAAAATATATCCTTTAAATAATCCATTAGTTTTAATTAATCCTAAAATTCTAAAAAAAAATGGTAAAGTTACAATAAAAGAAGGATGTTTATCTATTCCAAATTATGAATATATCGTTCATTCTAGATATAAATATATAACTGTTTCTGGATACGATATCTATGGAAAAAATTTTATTTTAAATACAAAATCTTTACTTTCAGTATGTATACAACATGAAATAGATCATTTAAATGGTAAACTGTTTATAGATTATTTATCACCTTTAAAAAAAAATAGAATCAATAAAAAACTAATTAAAAAAATATAATGAAAAAAATTAAAATAATTTTTGCAGGAACTGGTAAATTTTCTTCTGTTCATTTAAATGAATTAATTTTAAAAAAATTTAAAATATCAACTATAATTACAAAAATAGATAAAAAAATTGGTAGAGGAAAAAAAATTAAATTTTCGGAAGTTAAAAAAACAGCTATAAATAATCATCTACCATTTATACAAACAAACTCATTAAATTCAGAAGAATACTATACAATTTTAAAAAAAAAAAAACCTGATATTATGATTATTGTTTCATTCGGATTAATAATACCAGAAAAAATAATTAATATTTTTCCTTTAGGATGTATTAATATTCATACTTCTTTACTACCAAAATTTAGAGGCCCATCACCTATTCAATCCGCTATACTTTTAGGAAAAAAAAAAACTGGAATTACTATTATTCAAATAAATAATAAACTTGATACAGGAGATATTTTATACAAAAAATCAATTAATATAGAAAAAAAAGAGACATATGATACATTAAAAAAA
Organism: Buchnera aphidicola (Chaitophorus populicola); assembly: GCF_964058995.1. Lineage (GTDB taxonomy): Bacteria > Pseudomonadota > Gammaproteobacteria > Enterobacterales > Enterobacteriaceae > Buchnera_J > Buchnera_J aphidicola_BO. The sequence continues at coordinate 401,229 of NZ_OZ060382.1, forward strand.
AAATTATCAATATTAGGAAAAAAATCTTTAATAAAATTTTTAAAAAATATTTTTTTAAAAAAATATATTCCTATCAAGCAAATAGAAAATCAAGCTACTTATACAAAAAAAATATATAAAAAAGATGGATTAATTAATTGGAATCAAAACGCTTCTGAAATCGAAAAAAAAATCCGTGCTTTTAACTCATGGCCTGGCACTTTCTTTTTTATAAAAAATATTATGATTAAAATATGGAAAGCAAATATTATTAAATCTATTAAAAAAAACATTCCTGGAAAAATTATTCAAGCAAATAAAAATGGAATATCAATATCTACAAAAAATCATTTAATTAATATTACAGAATTACAGTTTGCAGGAAAAAAAAAAAACAAAGTATATAACATAATTCATTCTTATAAAAAACTATTTGAAATAGGTCAAATTATAATTTAAAAAAATATAATAAAATCATATTATATAATTATAAAAAAACGGCATATCTATGCCGTTTGTTCTGAATATATAAGATAATTTTTTATTTATCTTTTGAAATTTTATTTTGTATACTGTTTCTATTAACTAATAATACATACGCCATAGGAGATTTATCTCCATTTCTATAACCACATTTAATAATTTTAGTATAACCACCAGGTCGATTTATAAAAAAAGGACCTAAATCTGTAAATAACTTATGTAAAATTTTATTATCACGAATTTTAGAAAAAATTAATCTTCGATTTGATAAATTATCAATTTTAGAAACTGTAATAATCGGTTCAACTATTCTTCTTAATTCTTTTGATTTTGCTAAAGTAGTCTTAATTCTTTCATGTAATAATAATGAACATGATAAATTCATTAACATTAATTTTAAATGACTACTAGTACGATTTAATTTACGACCAACTTTTTGATGTCGCATAATTTTATAATCTTCCTTTTTAAATCTATTTTATTCTTCTAAAATACTTTTTGGAGGCCAATTTTCTAATTTTGTTCCAAGAGATAAATTGCGAGAAGCTAATATATCTTTAATTTCTGTTAATGATTTTTTACCTAAATTCGGAGTTTTTAATAAATCTACTTCATTTTTTTGTATTAAATCACCAATATAATGTATAGATTCAGCTTTTAAACAATTTGCAGATCGTACAGTTAATTCTAAATCATCTACAGGCTTTAATAAAATTGAATCAAATTCAGGTTGAACGATTGGAGTTATTGGTTCTCGTATATCCTTTAAATCAATAAAATATTCTAATTGATTTGATAAAATAGTAGCAGCTTTACGAATTGAATCTTCTGGATCAATCGTTCCGTTAGTTTCCAGTTCTATTATTAATCTATCTAAATCTGTTCTTTGTTCAACTCTCGCAGCTTCTACTTGATAAGAAATTCGTTCAATTGGACTATAACATGCATCAATAAATAATTTTCCAATACAGCTTTCATTTGAATTGTTTTTAACACGAGTAGATGCTGGAGAATATCCTCTACCTTTTTCTACTTTAATTTTCATGTTAATGCAAGCAGTATGATTAGTTAAATTACATATAATATGATTTAAATTAACAATTTCTACACTTGAATCACATTGAATATCAGAAGCAGTTACAACACCGATTCCTTGCTTTTGTAAAGTTAAATAAGAAAAATCTCGGTCATAAATTTTTACAGGTAATTCTTTTAAATTTAATAAAATTTCTAATATATCTTCTTTAATTCCTTCTTTCGTACTATATTCATGTAAAACTCCTTCTATTTCTACTTCAGTAACAGCACATCCAGGTAAAGAAGATAAAAGAACTCTACGTAATGCGTTTCCTAAAGTATGTCCAAATCCACGCTCTAAAGGCTCTAAAGTAACTTTAGAATGCTTATAATCAAACTGTTGAATATTTACTAAACGAGGTTTTAAAAAATTTATTAATGAATCTGTCATTATTAAACCTTTTCAAAAAATTATTTCGAATAAAGTTCTACTATTAAATGCTCTTTAATTTCAGAAGATAAATCTATTCTATCCGGTGTTCTAATAAAAATCCCTTTCATTTTAATTAAATCTACTTCAATCCAAGGTGATTTTTCTTTTTGCTCAGAAAGTTCTAAAGCAGCTTTAATTCTTAAATGTTTTTTAAATTTCTCTCGAACTTCAATTACATCATTAGGAGAAACTTGATATGAAGGAATATTTACAATTTTAGAATTCACAGAAATAGATTTATGACTAACTAATTGTCTTGCCTCTGAACGTGTCGTGCTAAAACCCATTCTATATACTACATTATCTAATCTATTTTCTAAGCATCGTAATAAATTTTCACCTGTATTACCTTTAGATTTAGCAGAAATTTTATAATAATTTCTAAATTGTTTTTCTAAAATTCCATATAAACGACGTACTTTTTGTTTTTCTCTTAATTGCTTACCATACTCTGATACTCTTTTTTTTCTAACACAATGTTGACCTGGTAAATGATCCATTTTACATTTGGAGCCAATCGAACGTAATCCAGATTTTAAATATAAATCTGTTTTTTCTCGTCTACATAACTTTAATTTTGGACCTAAATATTTTCCCATAAAAATACTCTTAATCTCTTTTTAAATTGAAAAAGTTAAACTCTTCTTTTCTTAGGTGGTCTACATCCATTATGAGGAATAGGAGTAATATCTGTAATATTAGTAATTCGAAATCCTGCAGCATTTAAAGCTCTTATAGTAGATTCTCTTCCAGGACCAGGACCTTTAACCATTACTTCTAGATTTTTTATACCATAATCTTTAATTTTTTCAGCACATTTTTCTGCAGCTACTTGAGCAGCAAAAGGAGTAGATTTTCTAGAACCACGAAAACCAGAACCACCAGAAGTAGCCCAACCTAAAGCATTTCCTTTTTTATCAGTAATAGTTACAATAGTATTATTAAAAGATGCGTAAATATGTGCAATTCCATCTAAAAATTTTTTTTTAATACGTTTTTTAACACGAATTTTTTTCTTTTGCATAATAATTTTTTATTACCTAAATTATTTTTTTATTAATTTACGAGGCCCTTTTCTAGTACGAGCATTTGTTTTTGTACGCTGTCCTCGTACAGGAAGTTTTCTGCGATGACGCACACCTCTATAACAACCTAAATCTATAAGTCTTTTAATATTTAAAGTTTTTTCTCTTCTTAAATCACCTTCTACAATAAATTTTGAAACTTCAAATCTTAGATCTTCTATTTGATTTTTATTTAACTCAGAAATTTTTATTTTATTATCTATTTTTAAAATATTACAAATAATTTTAGAACGAGATTTTCCAATTCCATAAATTGATGTTAAAGCAATAATAGTACGTTTATGATCAGGAACATTGATTCCTGCTATACGAGCCAATTTTAACTCCTTATAATTAAATAATACAAATTATTTAAAAAATATATTTAAAAAATGTTTGATTTTATCCTTGCCTTTGTTTATGTTTTGGATCATTACTACATATAACCCTTACTACATTTTTTCTACGTATAATTTTACAACTTCGACATAATTTTTTTATAGAAGTGCGAACTTTCATTAAATCTCCTAAAATTAATATCAATAAAATCTATTTTTTTAAATTTAAATTTGCTCTACGAAAAGATGATTTATATTGTCTTGACATCATTAATGTTTGTAACTGAGTTATTAAATCTATAATAACAACAACAACAATTAATAATGAAGTACCTCCAAAATAAAACGGTACATGTGTTAAAAAACGAATTAATTCTGGAATTAAACAAATAAAAACAATATATATTGCATTAATAAAAGTTAATTTAAACATAATTTTTTTAATATAATTAGAAGTATTTTCTCCAGGACGAATTCCTTGAATAAATGCTCCAGATTTCTTTAAATTATCTGATGTTTCTCTAGAATTAAAAGCTAAATTAGTATAAAAAAAACAAAAGAAAATAATAGCAATAGTATATAAAAACATATAAAATAGTTTTCCTGGTTGCAAATTTATATAAATAAAGTTTAACCAATAACAAGTATTATCATTATTTTCTTTAATCCAAGATATAATTGTTGTAGGAAATAATATCATACTAGAAGCAAAAATAGCTGGAATAACACCAGACATATTAATTTTTAATGGTAAATGTGCTATATTTTGCGAAATATGCATACGATTATTCTGTTGTCTATTAGAATAATGAATAATGATCTTTCTTTGACTTCGTTCAATAAAAACAACAAAATAAATAATTAAAAAAATTAAAATCACTGTAAATAATAAAAGTAATATACTTAAATTATTTAATCTTAATGCTTCTAAAGTGTGAAAAACAGCTACTGGTAAATTTGCCATAATTCCTGCAAAAATTATTACAGAAATTCCATTTCCCAAACCATATTCTGTAATTAAATCACCAATCCACATTAAAAATATTGTTCCAGTAACTAAACTTACTATAACTGTTAAATAAAAACATGTATCTAATTTAAAGATTAGATTTCTCATACCTGGCATATTAGGTAAGCTAAAAGCAATACCAATAGCTTGTATAATTGATAAAAAAACTGTTAAATATTTAGTATATTGATTAATTTTTTCACGACCTGATTCACCTTCTTGTTTTAAATCCTTCCATGATGGATAAATAAAAGTTAATAACTGTACAATAATAGAAGATGAAATATATGGCATAATTCCTAAAGAAAAAATTGAAGCTCGACTTAAAGAACCTCCAGAAAACATATTTAACATTTCTATAATTGTACCTTGTTGATTTTTTAATAATTTTGCTAAAGATACTGTATCAACTCCAGGCACTGGAATAAAAGAACCTAAACGAAAAATTATTAATGCAAAAATTAAAAAAAATAATCTACTTTTAATTTCAGATAAATTTATTCCAATATTTTTAAAACTTAATCCCAATTTTTTATCCATGCTATATTATCATTCCTCAATCTTTCCTCCACAAGATTCAATATGTAAACGTGCTCCTTTTGTTACAGATAAACCTTTAATAATCAAAGGAATTGAAATTTTTCCAGATGAAATAATCTTGACATATTTAATATATGGTTTAATTATATTTCTTTTTTTTAAAAAATTTAAATTAATATATTTTGTATCTAAATTTAACAATTCTGATAGTTTTAATTCTGTTTTATATTTTTTTTTCTTTGAATTAAAACCAAATTTAGGTATTCTTCTATATAAAGGAGTTTGACCTCCTTCAAATCCTCTTTTAATTCTACTTCCAGTTCTAGATTTTTGTCCTTTATGACCTCTACCAGACGTTTTACCTAATCCAGATCCAATACCTCTTCCCACACGTTTTTTTTTTTTTTGTTTAAAATTTTTAAAAATAGTATTTAAGTACATTTATATTTACCTATTTTACTTGCAACATATATGAAATTTTTTTAATCATACCTAAAATAGATTTATTTTTTCTTCTTTTTACTATATGATTAATATAGCGTAGACCTAAACCTTTTAAAATCGCTTTATGTTTAGGTAATATTCCAATATTACTTTTAATTTGTTGAATAATGAAAAATTTATCCATAGTATTTTACTCCAAAATATCTCGAATTGATTTATTTCTTTTATTAGCAACATTTTTTGGAGATTTCATCTTACATAATCCATTAATAGTCGCTCTTACTACATTAATAGGATTTGTTGAACCATATATTTTAGTTAAAACATTTTTAATACCAGATACTTCTAATACAGAACGCATTACTCCCCCAGCAATAATTCCTGTTCCTGCAGCAGCAGGTTTCATAAATATTCGTGAACTAGTATAAGTTTCATAAACTACATGTTGTAAAGTATGATTTTTTAATTCAAAACTAATCATATTTCTTCTAGCTTGATCCATTGCTTTTTGAATTGCAAATGGAACTTCTTTAGACTTTCCATACCCAAAACCTACTTTTCCTTTATTATTTCCTACTACAACTAATGCAGTAAATGAAAAAATTCTTCCACCTTTTACAGTTGTAGATACTCGATTTAAAGTAATTAATTTTTCTTGTAAATCTTTATTAATATTTTTTTTTTCAAAATACATCATATAATTTTTTACCTTAAAACTGAAGACCATATTTACGAGCAGAATTTGCTAATGATTCAATTCTTCCATGATATTTAAATCCCGAACGATCAAAAGATACTTTAATAATTCCTTTTTGTAATGCACGTTGTGCAATAATTTTACCAATAATTCCAGCAGAAATTTTATTACCAGTATAATTCAAATTTTTACTAATTTTTTTTTCTAAAGTAGATGCAGTAACTAAAACAGAAAAATGATCAGAAGAAATAATCTGAGCATAAATATGACGAGATGTTCTATGCACTACTAAACGTATTTTATTTAAAGATTTTAATTTTTTACGTATTCTTAAAGCTCTTTTTTTTCTAGATTTATGTATTAAATTTAAAACTTTCATATTACTTTTTCTTCGCCTCTTTTGTTTTTACAAATTCATTAAAATATCGCACACCTTTACCTTTATAAGAATCAGGTTTACGATAATTTCTTAAATTCGCAGAAACTTGACCTACTAACTGTTTATCTATTCCTTGAATAGTAATTTCTGTTGGTGAATTTAATTTAATCTGAATACCTAATGGAATTACATATGTAACATTATGTGAATATCCTAAAGACAATATAAGTTTTTTATTAGTATTATCTTCTATAGAAAATTTATACCCAACTCCAATTAAATTTAACTTTTTACAAAAACCAGATGTTACTCCGATAATCATAGAATTTGTTAACGATCGAGCAGTTCCTGCTTGCATCCATCCCAATGGATCAGATACACAACGTGCTTGAAAACTTAATATATTATTTATATAATTAATACTAACTAATTTATTAAAAGTACGTTTTAAAGTACCTTTTTTCCCTTGAATGATAATATCTTGATTTTCTAAAATAACTTTAATATCATTAGGAACTATAATAGAACGTTTAGCAATTCTAGACATATTATTTCCTTTAAATTAAGAGATATAACAAATAATCTCTCCACCTAAACCTCTTTTTCTAGCTTCTTTATCAGATAATACACCTTTAGATGTAGACATAATTACAATACCTAAACCAGAAATTACTTGTGGAATTTCATTTCTCTTTTTATATATTCTTAATCCAGGTGTACTTACTCTGGTAATATTTTCTATAACTGGTTTACCATTAAAATACTTTAAAAAAATTTCTAAATTTGATTTTTGAGTATTTTTTATATGATAATCTTCTATATAACCTTCTTTTTTTAAAAGAATAGTAATTTCCTTTTTAAATTTAGAACAAGGAACATTTACTGAAATTTTATTTGCAAATTGAGCGTTTTTAATACGTACAAACATATCAGATATAGGATCTTGCATACTCATAATATATTTTCCCTAATATAGTTTTATAAAATTAATACCTTTTACCAACTTGATTTTCTTAAACCAGGAACTTCACCTCTCATAGCTGCTTCTCTTAATTTAATTCGACTAAACCCAAACTTTCTTAAAAATCCATGCGGTCTTCCTGTAATATAACAGCGATTTCTTTGACGAGAAAAACTAGAATCCCTAGGCAATTTTTGCAATTTTAAAACAGCTTTCCAACGTTTGTCTTTAGATAATTTTGTATTAATAATTATAGATTTTAACTGCATTCTTCTTTTATAAAATTTTTTAGATAAATATCTTCTTTTAATTTCTCTTTGTTTCATGCATTGTTTAGCCATAAAATATATACCCTTAAATAAATTATTTTCGAAAAGGAAAGCGAAAACTCGATAATAAATAAAACGCTTCAGGAATAGATTTCGCAGTCGTAACTATTGATATATCTAATCCTCTAATTTTATCAATTTTATCATAATCTATTTCAGGAAAAATAATTTGTTCTTTAATACCAAAATTATAATTTCCATATTTATCAAAAGATTTTTTTGAAAATCCTCTAAAATCTCGAATTCTGGGCATAGCAATATTAATTAACTTATTTAAAAAATGCCATTTTCTTGCACTACGTAAAGTAACTTTACAACCAATAGCATATCCTTGTCTGATTTTAAATCCCGCAATAGATTTTCTAGCTTTTGTTATTACAGGTTTTTGTCCAGAAATTAACGTTAAATCAGAAATTGCATATTCTAATTTTTTTTTATTAGTCAATGCTTCTCCTACTCCCATATTTAATGTAATTTTATCTATTTTTGGAACTTGCATTATAGAAGTATAGTTAAATTTTTTAATAAATTTTGGAATTACTTTTTTTTTATAAAAATTATACATATCAATCATTATTATATTCCAATTTATTTAATAGATAAATTATTAGACTTAAAAAATCGAATTTTTTTACCTTTGTCAAATTTAAATCCTATTTTATCTGGTCTATTAGTATGAGGATTTAATAAAGCAACATTAGAAATATGAATATAAGCTTCTATTTTTTTAATACCCCCTAATTTATTTTCCGCAGGAATAGGTTTAATATGTTTTGTTACTATATTAATTCCTTGAACAATAATTTTTTCTGCAGATAAAATTTTTTTTACTATTCCAATTTTTCCACGATCTTTTCCTGATATAACCATTACTTTATCATGAATACGAATTTTTAATGCCATTTTATTATACCTATAAATTTTATAATACTTCAGGTGCTAAAGAAATAATTTTCATAAATTTGTCTGTACGTAACTCACGAGTCACTGGACCAAAAATACGAGTACCAATCGGTTGTTCATTATTATTTAAAATTACACATGCATTACTATCAAATCTTAATACAGAACCATCTGATCTACGAATTCCTTTTTTAGTTCTAACTATTACTGCTTTTAATACTTCTCCTTTTTTTACTTTTCCGCGAGGAATAGCTTCTTTTATAGCGACTTTTATTACATCTCCAATATTCGCATATCTACGTTTTGATCCACCTAAAACTTTAATACACATGACAGAACGAGCGCCAGAATTATCTGCTATATTTAATATAGTTTGTTCTTGAATCACTGATATTTACCTTTATAAAAATTAAAAATTTATGAAAATTATAAAATTTAATAAAAAATAATATATAAAAATATATTTTATTAAATCTGACTTTTAATAATATTTACTAAAGTCCAAGATTTATTCTTTGAAATTGGACGACATTCTTTAATATATACATAATCACCAATAGAACATTGATTATTTTCATCATGTACATAAAACTTTGTTCTTTTTTTTACAAATTTTTTATATGTATGATGTTTAATAAATCTTTCTACAAGTACTATAATCGATTTTTGCATTTTATTGCTTACTACAATACCCTGTAAAAATTTACTTTTTTCTGACATGTATTTGATCCTTTTCAGAAATTACTTTTTTAATAATCGCAATATTTTTTCTATTTATTTTTAATAAATGAGTTTGTTGTAATTTATTAGCAGAAAACTGTAATTTTAAATTAAACTTTTCTTTTAGTAAATTTAATAGTTCTTGATGTAAAAAATCTAAATTTTTTGTACGTAATATACTAATTTTCATAAATCTTCCATTTTATAAACAAATATAGTTTTTACAGGTAATTTATCTGAAGCTAATTTAAATGCTTGACGAGCTTCTTTTTCAGAAATTCCAGTAATTTCATATAAAATTTTTCCTGGTTGAATTAATGCAACCCAATATTCAACATTTCCTTTCCCTTTCCCCATTCTTACTTCTAAAGGTTTCTGTGTAATAGGCTTATCTGGAAAAATACGTATCCATAATTTTCCTAATCTTTTTACATATCTAGCAATACTTCTTCTAGCAGATTCAATTTGACGCGATGTTAAACGACCTCTAGTAATCGCCTTCAAACCAAAAGTTCCAAAAACAACTTTATCATTTACAATTGTACCTCTGTTACGCCCTTTATGCATTTTTCTAAATTTAGTACGCTTAGGTTGAAGCATTATAAAAAATTCTCCTTACTAACGTTTTTTTTTGCTGTTTTTAGTAAAATTTATGTTAGAATGATTTTTATTTTCAATATTGGGCATTCCTCCTAAAATTTCTCCTTTGAAAATCCATACCTTTACTCCTACTACTCCATAAATAGTATGTGCAGGTATAGAACTATAATCAATGTCTGCACGTAAAGTATGTAATGGAACACGTCCTTCTCTTTGCCATTCTGTTCTAGCAATTTCTGAACCACCGAGTCTTCCACTAATTTCTACTTTAATACCTTTTGCACCATGCCGCATAGAATTCTGAATTGCTCGTTTCATAGCTCTACGATAAATTACTCGTTTTTCTAATTGAGAAGCAATATTATCAGCTACTAATTTTGCATCTAATTCTGGATTTCTAATTTCTGAAATATTTATTTGTGCTGGAACATTAGAAATTTTAGAAATAATTTTTTTTAAATTTTCTATATCTTCTCCTTTTTTTCCAATAACAATTCCTGGTCTAGAAGTATATATAATTACTTTTATAGCTTTAGAATGTCTTTCTATAACAATTTTTGAAATAGATGCTCTAAGTAATTTTTTCATTAAAAATTGACGAACTTCAAAATCATTACTTAAATATTCAGGAAAATTTTTACTATTAGAAAACCACACAGAATTCCATTGCTTAATAATTCCTAATCTCATTCCATGTGGATGTACTTTTTGTCCCATTATTATATTTCTCCAAATTAAAAGTCTGATAACACAATTTTAATATGACTAGTACGTTTTAATATTTGATCAGCTTTTCCTTTTGCACGAGGTATCATACGTTTTATAGTCGGACCTTCATCTATCAAAATTTCACAAATTCTTAATAAATCAATATCTAATCCTTTATTATGCTCCGCATTAGAAATAGCTGATTCTAATACTTTTTTGATTAATAAAGCAGCTTTTTTTTTAGAAAAATTTAATATATTTATAGCTTTATCTATTTTTTTACCACGAACTTCATCTGCAATTAATCTTAACTTTTGAGCTGAAGAACGAGCTTTTTTATATTTAGCACAAACTTTCACAAATAATTTTCCTTTTATATCAAAAAAAAAAAAAAAAAAAATAAAAAAAAAGAATTAACGTTGTTTAATTTTTTTATCAGCTGAATGTCCTCTATATGTTCTAGTTAAAGAAAATTCACCTAATTTATGACCAACCATTTCTTCTGTAATAAAAATAGGAATATGTTGTTTCCCATTATGTACAGCAATAGTTAATCCAACCATATTTGGAAAAATAGTAGATCTTCTAGACCATGTTTTAATAGGTTTTCGATCTTTTTTAGATATAGCTAAATCTATTTTTTTTAATAAACTTACATCAATAAATGGCCCTTTTTTTAAAGAACGTGGCATAAAATATATCCTATATGTATAAATTATTTTTTTCGAGAACGAATAATAAATTTTGTAGTTCTTTTATTTTTTCTTGTTTTTTTACCTTTAGTTTGTACACCCCAAGGAGTCACTGGATGTTTTCCAAAGTTTCGACCTTCACCTCCTCCATGTGGATGATCAATAGGATTCATAGCAGTACCTCGAACAGTAGGTCTAATTCCTCTCCAACGAGAAGCACCTGCTTTTCCTAAAACTTGTAACATATGTTCAGAATTACCTACTTCACCAATAGTAGCACGACAATTTGAAAATATTCTTCTCATTTCTCCAGAACGCATACGCACGCTCACATATTTATTTTCTTTAGAAATAATTTGTACATAACTTCCTGCAGAACGAGCTAATTGACCACCTTTGCCAGGTTTTAATTCAACGTTATGAATAAAAGAACCTATAGGAATTTTATTTAATGGTAAAGTATTTCCTATTTTAATGCTAACATGAGATCCAGAACATATTTTAGACCCAATTCTAATACCTTTAGGCGCTAAAATATAACTATATGTTCCATCTCTATATAAAATTAAAGCAATATTAGAAGAACGATTCGGATCATATTCTAAACGAATTACAGAAGCAAAAATATTATCTTTTCTTCTTTTAAAATCTATCATACGATATGATCTTTTATGTCTTCCTCCAATATGTCTAGTAGTAATTCTTCCTTGATTATTCCTTCCACCAGTTTTATTATTTTTTTTTAATAAATTTGCAAATGGCTTACCTTTATATAAATTATGATCTACTACTTTAATTACGTGACGACGTCCAGGAGAAGTTGGTTTGCATTTAATAATTGCCATAAATTTATTCTCTAATTTATTGTGAACTATTTAAAAAATCTAAATTCTGATCAGATTGTAAAAAAACATATGCTTTTTTCCAATTTTTTTTAAAAAAAATATTTTTACCTTTATTTTTTTTTTTTCCTTTAACATTTAAAAGATTGACTTTTTTTACTTTTAATTGAAACATATTTTGTACAGACATTTTAATTTCTTTTTTTGTTGCATGTTTATTTACTTTAAGTACTAAAACATTATTTATTTTAGATTGATTAGATTTTTCTGAAATATGTATAGATTGAATAGTCTGAAACAAAAAATTTTGTTTTAACATGAAAGTATTTCCTCTAATCTTTTTAATGCTTTTAATGTTATTAATATTTTTTTATAATTTAATAAAATTAAAGGATTAATCGAATTAACACTTATAGCAGTAATTTTATATAAATTCCTAGAAGCAAGAAATATATTCTTATCTATTACTTTTTTTATAATCATTACATTTTTTGTACAAATTGTACTTAATTTCTTTAATAAAACTTTAGTACGAGGAAATTTAATTGTAAATTTTTTAAGAACAATAATACAATTTTCTCTAATTAATTTAGATAAAATACATTTTAATGCACCACGATACATTTTTTTATTAATCTTTTGAAAATAATCTTTAGGCTTAGCAGCAAAAGTCACACCTCCAGAACGCCAAATCGGACTTCTTAAAGATCCCGCACGAGATCTTCCTGTACCTTTTTGGCGCCACGGTTTCTTTCCAGATCCGGAAACTTCTGCCTTACTTTTTTGAGATTTTGTACCTTGTCTTTGAGTACAATAATATGATTTTAACACTTGATTTACTAATATTTCATTAAAATCACAGTTAAATATTTTAGACGATATTTTTATTACTTCTTTTGTATCTTTTAAAATCAATTCCATTCTTTCATTCCTTTTATATTTTTTATAGCAGGTTTAATAATTAAATCTCCACCTAACATACCAGGAACTGAACCTTTTATTAAAAGATAATTTTGAATTTTATTTATCTCAATAACAGATAAGCTTTGAATAGTAATTTGTTTATTTCCTAAATGACCTGACATTTTTTTACCTTTAAATACACGTCCTGGAGTTTGATTTTGTCCAATTGATCCAGGTGCTCGATGCGATAAAGAATTTCCATGTGAAGCATCTTGAGAAGAAAAATTCCAACGTTTAATGGTTCCAGAAAAACCTTTTCCTTTAGAAATTCCTGTAATATCAACTTTCTTAATATCTTTAAAAAAATCTACATAAAAATTTTGCCCTACAAAAAATTTACTTTTTTTAAACACTTTAAATTCCCATAATCCACGACCAGGTTTAACATTATTTTTCTTAAAATGACCTAACTGTGGTTTATTTAATGCTTTAGTTTTTTTTTCTCCAGTAGTTAATTGTATGGTAAAGAATTTTTTAAAATGTTGATTTTTAATTTGTGTAATTCTATTTTCAACTATTTCAATTACAGTTATAGGAATTGAACTACCTTCTGGATTAAAAATTCTTGTCATACCAACTTTTTTACCGACTAGTCCAAACACAATTTTTTATTAACTCCTTAAAAAATATATTATTAATCTAAACTTATCTGAACATCTACTCCAGCAGCTAGATCTAATCTCATTAAAGCATCTACAGTTTTTTCTGTAGGTTCTATAATATCTATTAATCTTTTATGAGTGCGAATTTCATATTGATCTCGTGCATCTTTATTTACATGTGGAGAAATTAAAACTGTAAATTTTTCTTTTTTTGTTGGTAAAGGTATAGGTCCATTTACTTGTGCACCTGTTCTTTTTGCAGTTTCTACAATTTCTGCAGTGGAATGATCTATTAACTTATGATCAAATGCTTTTAAACGTATTCTAATTCTTTGGTTCTGCATAATGTCAGAACTCCAATTATTGATTATAATAAAAACTAAAAATTTCTTTCTATAAAATATAGAAAGTATCTTAGAGATAAGTAATTTTATATTGAAATACTAAATATTCTAAAAATATTTATATTTTAATAATTTCTTTATAAATAATATTATAAAATAGATATTTTTACAAATTTATACTATATTATCTATTTTTATTATATAAATATTAATTTTAAAAATTAAAATTATCATAACAATCAAGAAAAGAAATTTTTCTTTCCTTGATTAAAAATTATATTAAAAACTTAATTTATAATATTATAACTTATATTTTAACTAATAATTTTAGATACTACTCCTGCTCCTACAGTTCTTCCACCTTCTCTAATAGCAAAACGTAATCCATCTTCCATTGCTACAGGATGTATTAAAGTAACTGTAATTTTTATATTATCTCCAGGCATAACCATTTCAATATTTTGTGGTAATTCAACTAAACCAGTTACATCTGTTGTTCTAAAATAAAATTGAGGACGATATCCTTTAAAAAATGGAGTATGTCTACCACCTTCTTCTTTTGATAAAACGTATACTTCAGACTCAAATTTAATATGAGGTAAAATACTTCCTGGTTTAGATAAAACTTGTCCTCGTTCAATATCTTCTCTTTTTGTACCTCTTAAAAGTACACCAATATTTTCTCCTGCACGTCCTTCATCTAATAATTTTCTAAACATTTCCACACCGGTACAAATAGTCTTTGTAGTAGGTTTAATTCCTACGATTTCTACTTCTTCACCTACTTTAATAATACCTCTTTCAACTCTTCCGGTTACTACTGTTCCTCTTCCAGAAATAGAAAAAACATCTTCAATAGGCAATAAAAACGGCTCATCTACTGCTCTTTTTGGTTCTGGTATATAAGAATCTAATAAATTTGCTAAATCAAGAATTTTAGATTCCCATTTAGAATCTCCTTCTAATGCTTTTAAAGCTGATCCTCGAATAATTGGAATCTCATCTCCTGGAAATTCATATTGTGTTAATAAATCTCTAACTTCCATTTCTACTAATTCTAATAATTCATCATCATCTACCATGTCACATTTATTTAAAAAAACAACGATATATGGAACCCCTACTTGTCTTCCCAATAAAATATGCTCTCTAGTTTGAGGCATTGGTCCGTCAGTAGCTGCGACTACTAATATTGCTCCATCCATTTGAGCTGCACCAGTAATCATATTTTTTATATAATCAGCATGTCCAGGACAATCTACATGAGCATAATGCCTGTTTTTAGTATCATATTCCACGTGTGATGTATTTATTGTAATACCTCTAGCTTTTTCTTCAGGAGCGTTATCAATTTGATCAAAAGCACGAGCTGAACCACCATATTTTTTAGATAAAACTGTAGTTATTGCAGCAGTTAAAGTAGTTTTACCATGATCTACATGACCAATAGTTCCAACATTAATATGAACTTTAGAACGTTCAAATTTTTCTTTTGACATAATTTAACCTTATAAAAATTAAAATTGATTTATCTTAATAATACAATATTATTTATTTTTTTTTTCAATGATTTTTTTTGAAATACTATATGGTGCTTCAATATATTTTAAAAATTCCATAGAATATGAAGCTCTACCTTGAGTTTGTGAACGTAAATCAGTAGCATATCCAAACATTTCAGAAAGAGGAACTAAAGATTTAATAATTTTTCTTAAATCTTGATCTGCCATACTTTCAATTGTTCCACGGCGTCGGTTTAAATCTCCAATAACATCTCCCATATATATCTCAGGCGTTTCTACTTCAACAGACATAATTGGTTCTAGTAAAATTGGTGAAGCTTTTTTAAAAGCATCTTTAAAAGCCATAGAAGCTGCTAATTTAAATGCAATTTCAGAAGAATCTACATCATGATACGAACCATCATGTAATACAATTCCAATATCTACCACTGGATATCCAGCTAAAGGACCAAATTTTAATTGTTCTTGAATACCTTTATTTACTGCAGAAATATATTCAGAAGGAATAATTCCTCCTTTAATTTTATTAATAAATTGATAACCTTCTTTTCCGGGTTTTAATGGAAAAATATCTATTACTACATGTCCATATTGACCTCTCCCACCAGATTGTTTGATATATTTTCCTTCAATGTTTTTTACTTCTATACCAATTGTTTCTCTATATGCTACTTGAGGAGTACCTATATTAGCATCAACATGAAATTCTCGTTTCATACGATCAATAATAATTTCTAAATGCAATTCACCCATACCAGAAACAATAGTTTGATTTGACTCTATATCTGTAGATACTTTAAAAGATGGATCTTCTTTAGCTAATCTGTTTAATGCAATACCCATTTTTTCTTGATCAACTTTAGTTTTTGGTTCAACTGCAATAGAAATAACCGGTTCTGGAAATTCCATTTTTTCTAATATAATCGGAAAATCTGGATTACATAAAGTATCTCCAGTACTTACGTCTTTTAAACCAATAGCTGCAGCTATATCTCCAGCATATACTTTTTTAATTTCTTCTCTTTTATTTGCATGCATTTGTACTATTCTACCTACACGCTCACGTTTATTCTTTATAGAATTTAAAATAGTATCACCAGAACTAATCATACCTGAATATACTCTAAAAAAAGTTAAATTCCCTACATATGGATCTGTAGAAATTTTAAAAGCTAAAGCTGAAAATGATTCTTTATCTTGATATTTTTGTAAATTATGTATATTATCACTAATATTTTTTTCATTTTTTATAATGCTAATATCTACTGGAGAGGGCAAATAATCAATTACAGCATCTAATAAAGCTTGAACACCTTTATTTTTAAAAGCTGATCCACATGTAACTAAAACAATTTCATTTCTTAAAGATTTTTTTCTTAAAACATTTTTAATTTCTTCTTCAGTAAATTTTTCTTCATTAAAATATTTTTCCATTAAATTCTCATCAGAATCAGCTACTAATTCAATAATTTTATGATTCCATTTAATAGATTCTTGTAACAACTCTTTAGGAATATCTTGATACGTAAAACTAACACCTTGATCTTGATCGTTCCAATAAATAGCTTTCATTTTAATTAAATCTATAACTCCAATAAAATTTTCTTCTGAACCTATAGATAATTGTATAGGTACTGGATTTGCACCTAAACGTTTTTTAATCTGCCGCACAACCTCTAAAAAATTCGCACCTAATCTATCCATTTTATTTACAAAAGCTAATCTAGGAACATTATATTTATTTGCTTGTCTCCAAACTGTTTCAGATTGCGGTTGTACTCCACCTACAGCACAATAAACCATAATAACTCCATCTAAAACTCTCATAGATCTTTCAACTTCAATTGTAAAATCTACATGTCCTGGAGTATCAATTATATTAATTCTATGTGATGAATATTGATTAGCCATACCTGACCAAAATGCTGTAGTAGCTGCTGAAGTAATAGTTATTCCTCTTTCTTGTTCTTGTTCCATCCAATCCATAGTGGCAGCACCATCATGTACTTCTCCAATTTTATGGTTCACACCTGTATAAAATAAAATTCTTTCAGTAGTTGTTGTTTTTCCTGCATCAATATGAGCACTAATTCCAATATTTCTATAATTTATAATAGGTGTTAGACGAGCCATTTTTATTGCCTTTAATTTAAAATTAAACTTACCATCTATAATGAGCAAAAGCTTTATTTGCTTCTGCTGTTTTATGCATGTCTTCTTTTTTTTTTACAGCATTTCCTTTATTAGAAATTGCATCTAATAATTCATTTAATAATCTAAGAGACATAGATTTATCTGATCTTTTACGTGCAGATTCAATAATCCATCTCATAGCTAAAGTATTTCTTCTAACTGGTCTCACTTCTATAGGTACTTGATATGTAGAACCTCCTACTCTTCTAGATTTTACTTCTACAATTGGACGCACTTGTTCTAATGCGTTTTCAAGTGCATCTAATGGTTTTTTTCCAGTTTTTTTAGATAACATTTTTAAAGCATTATAAATAATTACTTCAGAAATAGATTTTTTACCATCTATCATTAATATATTAATAAACTTACTTAATAATTCAGAAGAAAATTTTGGATCTGGTAAAATTTTTCTCGAACCAATAAATTTACGACGAGGCATATATTTTCCTTTAATATAATATTAAACATATTTAGATAAATAATTAATTTTTTTTCTTTTTAACACCATATTTAGATCGTGCATTCTTACGATCTTTAACACCCGCGCAATCTAAAGCTCCTCTAACAATATGATATCTTACTCCAGGAAGGTCCTTCACTCGACCACCTCTAATTAAAATTACAGAATGTTCTTGTAAATTATGACCTTCTCCACCTATATAAGCTGTTACCTCTAAACCATTTGTTAAACGCACTCGACATACTTTTCTTAAAGCTGAATTTGGTTTTTTTGGAGTAGTAGTATAAACTCTTAAACATACACCTCTTTTTTGCGGACATTTAGATAATGCAGGAACATTACTTTTAAATTTTTTTCTTATTCTAGGTTTACGTACTAATTGATTAATAGTCGTCATAATATAATCCTAACATTTAAAGTATTTAATAATATTTTTATGAAATAATGATAAATTATTTACCAAACAATCTGTTGTTTATGGATTTCAGTTAAATAAACAAAATCTATATATTGTATTGGAATAAATAAATTTGATATTTTAGAATCTACAATTCCTCTAGCTTCTAAATCATTTAATAAAACATAATTATTTCTAAAATGAAAATATTTAGTTTTTAAAAAATAATTATTTTTTAATGCTAATAAAACACCGTCTTGTAATAAAATTACAGCATCTTTTTTTGAAATTATTTTAGAAAATAACAAAAAATCAATTTTAAAAGGAGAATTAATTAAAGTATGTAACATATTTCTCCTTAAAAATTTATAATATGATCAAATGTATGCAATTTATTTTTAAAATTCATATCATCTAAAATATTTATCTTTAAGAAAAAGTTTTTTTTATGTAATAAACCTCTAGTTTTTAAAGTAGAAACATTACAATAAAATTTTTTTATTCCTAATATATTTAATATTTTAAATCTTTTAGTATAATTTAAAAAATAAATATTTTTTGAATATTGTTTTTTTATACAATTTAAAATACCATCTCCAATAAAAAAAACACCAATTTTATTAGTATATCCAGTTAAAGAAATCAATAAATCTAATCCTTCTTGACTAAAACTATTACCATAAGGAGAATAAGAAAAAATTACTGCTATATTTTTCATATTAATAATTCTTAAAATTTATTAAAACTGTATAATTCTGTCAGACTTTTGTATATCTCGAGATAAATTTTCTAAACTAGAAATTTTAAAATAAATATCTAAATTACCTTCTAAAATTTTTTGGTTACATGTTTCTTTTATACCAATAATACCACGTCTTAATGCTG
This sequence comes from Buchnera aphidicola (Chaitophorus populicola), assembly GCF_964058995.1. Taxonomy (GTDB): domain Bacteria; phylum Pseudomonadota; class Gammaproteobacteria; order Enterobacterales; family Enterobacteriaceae; genus Buchnera_J; species Buchnera_J aphidicola_BO. The sequence continues at coordinate 420,794 of NZ_OZ060382.1, forward strand.
CACTAAAACAAACATTTAATCTTATTTGATTTTGCAAACTAAACATACTCCATTTTTTTCTGGTATCAAATTCATTTTTTGCAGGTGATAAAAATTTATTTGCATTTAAAACTCCATCACAATAAAAAAACACACTTTTTATAACATGTATTTTTCTAGATACTAATGCTTTAGCAAAAAATAATGCACTAATAGAATTTTCTTTTCCATAAGCAGGACCTTTTACTATTAATGTATAAATCAAAAAAACTCCTAATAATTTTTTTATAAAAATTAAAATATGTGTATAAAATTATTTTTTTCAATTAATTTATTTTTAATAAAATGTATATGTAAAATATAATTTTTAAAAACTTAATAAAAATTTTTAAAAAATATATATATAAATATAAAATTTACTAAAAATTCTTTATATATTAAAATGAAAATATCATTTAAATAAAATAATAATTTTAAATTTATAAAATTATTTATTTATAAAAATAATTTAATTAATTATGATACATAAAAATCGTATTCAAATAACTTGTATTAGTTTTTTATCATATGCATTAATGGGTGCTTTAGTTACAATAACAGGATTAATCATACATAATTTATCCAATCATTTTAAAATACCTATTTCTCAAGCAAGTAATATATTTAATTTTTTAAATATAGGAATATTAATTTCTATATTTCTTAGTTCTTGGTCTATAGAAATATTTTCCTTAAAAAATCATTTTAATTTTGGATTTTCTTTGATTATTTTATCTAATTTAATTAATATATTTTCAAAAAATTCTATAATGTTTGCATATAGTATATTTATTTTTGGATTAGTAGGTGGAATGACATTATCTATTGGTACATTTTTAATTACATATTTATATGAAAATCAAGAAAGAACTAGAAAAATGCTGTTAACAGACTCATTTTTTAGCATATCAGGTATTTTATTTCCAATAATTTATACATTCATTCTATTTTATAAGATTCAATGGAATTATTTATATTGTATAATTAGTTTAATTTATATAATAATATTTATATTATCTCAGAGAGTAAATTTTATTCAATGTACTCCATCTTCAAATCAAAATTCTACAATAAATATAAAAAAATGTTTTAATATACAAACAATACTTTTATATATATCTGCTTTATTATATATTTTAGCTCAACTCAGCTTAATTTCTTGGATTCCTGAATATACTATTCAAAATATTCATATAAATATAAAAGAATCTAGTCATATGATTAGTAGCTTTTGGGCAAATTATATGATTGGCATGTGGTTTTTTAGTTATTTTTTAAAATTTTTTAATTTAAAAAAAATTATTATTTATTTATCTGGTTTATCTACCATAATAATATTTTTATTTCTTCAAAATAATCATTATTTATTACTATTATTTCTATTATCTTTATTGGGTTTTATTTCAAGTTCAATTTATAGTATGATTATTACACTTGCATCTATGCAAACTAAAAAACCGTCTGCAAAAATTATTAATTTTACCTTAGTTTTTGGAACAATAGGTACTTTCTTAACATTTATAATTACTTCTCCAATTATTCAAAATTATGGTATAAAATCATCCTTAATTCTATCTAACACATTATATTTAATTGTGTTTATAATATTTATTATATTTTATAATATTTCTAAAAAAAAAAAATATAAAAATTTATTAAAAATAAAATAAATATTAAAAAATTTAATTTAATAAAATATAAAATATTTATTAAAAATTAATTTTTTCTAAAAAACCTAAATTTTTATATACTTTATGTAAAGTTTTTTTTGCAATAATAGAAGCTTTTTTAGCTCCTTCATAAGCAATATTTATTAAAAAAGACTGATTTTTTCTATAAATAAAAAACTTTTTTTGAATTTTAATAAGATGTTTATTGATAACATCAAATACTTCTTTTTTTAATTCTAAGTAAGATTTACCTAAAAAATAATTTTCTAATTCAAATATAGATTTTTCACTTAAAGTAGATAAAATAATTAATAGATTTGATATACCTGGTTTATTTATCGTATCATAAAAAATTCTAGGAGGATTGTCTGAATCTGTCATAGAAGATCTAATTTTTTTAGAAATATTATTTAAATTATCTAATAAATATATTATATTTTTTTGATTTAAATCAGATTTAGACATTTTTTTGTTAGGTTCAAGTAACGACATAATTTTTGAACCTAACTCAAATATTAAAAGTTCTGGTAAGTTAAAAATATTTCCGTAATGAGAATTAAAACGTATAGCTAAATTTCGAGTTAACTCTATATGCTGTTTTTGATCTTGACCTACATGTACTTTATCTGTTTGATATAACAAAATATCTGCAGCCATTAATGTAGGATAATTTAATAAACCAGCATTAATTTTTTTTTTTATTTGTTCTGTTTTACTTTTAAATTGCGTCATTCTAGTCAATTCTTGATAATACGTATGACAATTTAATATCCAATTTAATTCTGCATGTTCATGTACTAAAGATTGTATAAAAATAATGCTCTTATTAGGATCAACTCCACACGCTAAATATAAAGCTAATGTATCTAATACAGATTTTTTTTGTAAAAAATTTTTTTTTGTTATAGAAGTTAATGAATGCAAATCTGCTATACAAAAAATACATTTATACTGATTTTGTATAACTTTCCAATGTTTTAGTACACTAATATAATTTCCTATCGTTAAATGCCCAGAAGGTTGAATAGCACTAAAAACTGTTATTTTTTTTTTTTTCATTAGTTTTAATATACTCAATTATAATCTTTAAACTACCGAAATATTTTTAAAATTCTTTATTTCATTTTTAATTTTTTTTATTATTATTTTAGAATCTATATTATTAAATATATATGATCCCATAACTAAAATATTTACTCCTGCTTGAAGTAAAGGCATAACATGCCTAAATTTAATTCCACCATCTACAGAAATATATATTTTTTTATCTTCTATTAAATTTATTTTTTTTTTAATTTCTAAAATTTTTTTAAATGTATTTAAAATAAATTTTTGTTTAGCAAAACCAGGATTAACAGACATTAATAAAATTAAATCTAATTTATCTATAACATTATCTATAACATTTACAGATAATGAAGGATTAATAGCCAATCCTACTTTACAACCATTTTCTTTAATAATATCTAACGTTCTATCTAAATGATATGTAGATTCAGGATGAATAGTAATAAAAGTCGCGCCTGCTTTAGCAAATAAAGGAATTAAATCATCTACTGGTTTAGCCATAATATGAACATCAATTGGCGCTGAAATTTGATATTTTCTTATTGATTCTAAAACTATCGGTCCAAAAGTTAAATTTGGCACGTAATGATTATCCATTACATCAAAATGAATCATATCTGCACCTGATTTTAAAACATTCATGATTTCTTTACCTAAAATAGCAAAATTTGCCGATAAAATAGAAGGCGATATAAATATTTTATTCATAATTTTAATAACCATATCAATAAATATTGTAAAAAATTTTAATAAAATTAAATTTAAATATTATTAATATTTTTTTAATGTTTTTTCAATCGCGGAAATAATTATTTTTTGACTAATATTATCATAAATTTTTACTATTCCAATATTAGATGGTAAAACTAATCTAATTTTACCTAAAATATTTTTTTTATCTTTTTTCATATATAAAATATAACTTAAAATAGGCATATTTTTTGGAGGAAGAACAGGTAAATTAAAAAATTTTAATAACAAAATAATTTTTTCAGAAATATTTTTTTTTAAAATACCTAATACTTGCGCTGTCTGTAATGCAAGTACAATACCTATTGAAACAGCTTCTCCATGTAATATATTATTATAATTCATATATGATTCAATAGCATGACCATAAGTATGACCTAAATTTAATAATGCTCGACAACTAGTTTCTTTTTCATCTAATGAAATAATTTTTGCTTTTAATTTACAACATTTATAAATACAATACAATAATGCATTTTTATCTAATTTTTTTAATTTACAGGAATTACTTTTAATCCAGTAAAAAAATTTTTTATCAAAAATAATAGCATATTTAATAACTTCTGAAAATCCAGATAAAAATTCTTTTTTTGGTAAACTAGATAAAAAAAATAAATCAATAAATACATACTTTGGTTGCCAAAAAGAACCAATCATATTCTTTCCTAAATTATGATTAACTCCTGTTTTCCCACCTACTGAAGCATCTACTTGAGATAATAAAGTAGTAGGAACTTGAATAAATTCGATTCCTCTTTGATAAATAGATGCTATAAAACCTGTTAAATCTCCTATTACACCTCCTCCAAATGCTATTAAAATAGTGTCTCTACCATAATCTTTATTTAAAAGTTGTGTAATAATATTATTAACTTCATGTAAAGATTTATAACTTTCACCATCAGATATATATATTATATCAACATAAATATTATTTTTTTTTAAATATTTATAAAAATGTTTAGTACATAAATTTAATAATGTATTATTAGTAATAATGATATATTTTTTTTTTTTTTTAAAATATCTTAATATACAATCTTGATTAAATAACTTATAACCAATAATAATTGGATAACTTTTTTCTTTTAAAACAACATTTATTTTTTTTAACATATTTTTCTCATTTATTAAATATTTATATTTTTAAATCTAAAGATTTAATTATATTTTGAACTATTTTTTGAGGACTATGATCATCAGCATTAATAATAATATCAGAAATACTTTTATAGAAATGATTACGTTCTTTAGCTAATTTTTCTAAAATAGATTGTATAGAATTTTTAGTTTTTAATAACGGTCTAGTATCGTTTTTTCTTGTTCTAATTAATTGTTTTTGAATAGTAATATTTAAATAAATTACTATCCCACGAGAAGATAAATATTTTCTACTTTTATCAGAAATAACAGAACCGCCTCCAGTTGCTAAAACAATTCCATCTTTTTTAGTTAATTCACAGATAATACGTGATTCTCTTTTTCTAAAACCTACTTCTCCTTCTACATCAAATACCCAATTTATATCTGCTCCAGTACGTTTCTCAATTTCTTGATCTGAATCATAAAACTTCATTTTTAATTTCTTTGCTAAATATTTTCCAATAGTGCTTTTTCCTGCACCCATAGGACCTATTAAAAATAAATTATTTTTTTTTTTCATATTTATTAATCTGTAAAATGAATAAGTGAATAACATTATAAAATTTATTATTTTAAAATTTAAAAATATATTTTAATTAAATTAAAAAAATTTATTAGATAAAAATTAATATTTAATATATTAAATCTTTTAAATTTAATATTTATAAATATATTTATGTTTTTCATAAATAATAAAATATAATAACTTAATTTTTTCATAAAATTCTTAACGTTTTTTTTTACTAAACGAATAAAATAAGATATACTAAAAAATAACGGTGAGGTGTCCGAGAGGATTAAGGAGCACGCCTGGAAAGCGTGTATACGAAAAATCGTATCAAGGGTTCGAATCCCTTTCTCACCAAAAAATGTTAATTTTTTAAAGTATTTTATTACAATTACAAAAATTATAATATAGATAACTCCAAAGCAATCTTAGTTGCGTCATATAAGCTTTGTTCACGATCTACAGTAGTCATTTTTTCTTGATTTAATATACAATCTGAAACAGTACATATTGATATAGATTTAATATTTAATTCAGAAGATAAACTATATAATCCAGAAGTTTCCATATCTAAAGCTAATATTTTAAAATTTTGCATTAAATCAAAAAATTTTTTATTTTTTCCATAAAAAGAATCGGTGGAAAAAATATTACCAAAATAACAAAAAATATTTCTTTTTTTAGAGATTACATACGATTGATATAACATTTTAAAATTTGATATTGCGGATAAATCATAATTATTAAAACGTATACGATTCATTGAAGAATCAGTAGACGCTCCAATTGCAATTATAATATCTTTCATTTTAATTTTTTTATTTATACTTCCACAAGTTCCTAAACGAATAATTTTCTTTACATTATATACTTCAACTAATTCTCTAACATAAATAGACATCGAAGGAATTCCAATACCATGACTCATAAGAGAAATTTTTTTTCCTTTATAATATCCTGTATAACCTAACATTAATCTTACATTATTGATTTTAATAGAATTATTTAAGAAATTTTCTGCTATATACTTAATTCTTAAAGGATCACCTGACATTATTACAACTTCAGAAAAATCTAATTTTTTTGAACTAATATGGGGTGTAATCATATTTTTTAATATCCTATATAAATTTATTAAATAAATAAAAATAAATTTAAAAACAAAAAAAAATTATAAAAAACTCGTACCAAATTTCATTTTAGACATCCCAAAATACTGAGCAATAGTTTGTGATATATCCGCAAAAGTTTTTCTATGACCTAAATATCTTGGTTTTAAAAATTTTTTATATAAAAGTATAGGTATATTTTCTCTTGTATGATCCGTTCCTATCCAAGTAGGATCACATCCATGATCAGCAGTGATAATCAACAAATCATTATTTGTCATAAGATTTAAAAATTTATATAATTCTTTATCAAATAATTCTAATTCTTTCGCATATCCTATAACATTTCTTCTATGTCCATATAATGAATCAAAATCAATAAAATTTACAAAAACTATAGTATTTTTATTATTCTTTTGTTTAATTAATAGTTCTTTATTTAAAAACTTAAAAATGTCTTGAATAGAATATAACGAAATTTTTTTTGAAATTCCTTTACCTGAAAAAATATCATAAATTTTTCCTACAGAAATCACATAAGAATTTTTTTCTAATAAAAATTTTTCTAAAATCGTATTATAAGCCGGTTTCATTGAATAATCTTTTCTATTACGAGTTCGTATAAAATTTTTATTTACATTAATAAACGGTCTTGCAATTACTCTGCAAATGTTATATTTACTATGATTTAAAACATTTCTGATTTTACTACATAACGAATATAATTTTTTTAATCCAAAATAATTTTCATGACAAGCAATTTGTATAACAGAATCAGCTGAAGTATATATAATTGGATATTTTGTTTTGATATGTTCTAATCCATAAAAATTTATAATTTCAATACCTGAAGAATGTTTATTACCAAGAAAATTTACAATTCCTGTTTTTTGAGAAATTTTTTTTAATAAAGAACATGGAATACTATTATTTAAACTTGTAAAATATTCCCATTCATGTAATACAGGCGAACCTGCTATTTCCCAATGACCGGAACAAGTATCTTTACCTTTAGAAATAGGACTACTATAAGCATAGCTTCCTATAATTTTTGAATTTTTATCACATCCTTTCGGAAACTTTCCACAAGATTTCTTTAAAGCATGAATTAATCCTAAAGAAGTTAAAACAGGAATTTTAAGAATATTTTCTTGTAATACATTCATTTTTTTTTTATATAAATATTTAAATATATTACCTAAAGTATTAGCACCTAAATCATGAAATTTATATGAATCTTTCGTTGAACCAATGCCTAATGAGTCTAAAACTAACAAAAAAACTCTCTTCATAAATTTTCTCATAAAAAATTTTATTTAATTTATATATATTTTATTTATAACTAAAAGTATTTTTTTTTTTAAAATACTATTTAATTTTTAAAAAATTTATATATTTATATTTTTTTATAATTGTTTTTAATCTAAACGTACTTGGAGAAAAATAAACAATTACATTGTCATGATCATATGCTAAAGAAGAATAATTTTCATTTTTAAATTTTTCTAATAATTTTATGTTATCTGAATTAATCCATCGAATACAAGATATATTAGTATTTTCATAGCTTGCAAGTACTTTATATTCTGTTTTCAATCTTTCTAAAACTACATCAAATTGTAATTGACCTATTACTCCTAATATTAAAGAATTATTTACTATAGGTCGAAATACATGCATAACTCCTTCTTCTGCAAGCTGTTTAAGTCCACGTAATAAAGTTTTTTGTTTTAATGAATCCTGTAAAATAATACACTTAAAAAAATCTGGAGTAAATTTTGGAATTTCAGTAAATTCAACACTTTCTCCTTCTGTAAAAGTGTCTCCTATTTTAATATTTCCATTACTATATACTCCAATTATATCTCCAGGATATCCTTTATTTATAATAAATCTTTCTCCAGCAATAAAATTCATAGCATTATTTATAATTTTAAATTTTTTTGTACGAACATGAAAAATCCTCATACCTTTTATATATTTTCCAGATACTATACGTATAAAAGCTACTCGATCATGATGCTTTAAATTCATATTAGCTTGAATTTTAAATACAAATCCTGTAAAATTTTTTTCTGTTGAATTTATTTTTCTAGATTTACTAATTCTATACTTCGGATATGGACCCCATTTAATTAATCCGTCTAAAACATTTTTTAATCCAGAATTATTTAATGCACTTCCAAAAAATATAGGAGTTTCTAATCCTTTTAAAAAATTTTTTTGATTAAACTTATGATAATATGATTGAACTAAATCTATATCTTCTAGTAAAACAGATATTTCATGACTATTTAAATATTTTTTTAAACTAATAGAATCTACCATCGAAATAACTTTGATTATATGTAAATTTTCTGTACTATAGTCTTTAAAATATAAAATAATTTTATTATCATAAAAATTAAAAATACCTTTAAAATTTTTTCCACTACCAATCGGCCAAGTCATAGGAACACAAAAAATTTTTAATTTTTTTTCAATATCATCTAAAATTTTTATAAACTCATAAGTATTTCTGTCTAATTTATTAATAAAAGTAATAATTGGAATTTTTTTTAAACGAGCTACCTTAATTAATTTTTTTGTTCTTGTTTCTACACTTTTAGAAGCATCAATAATCATTAGACATGAATCTACTGCTGTTAAAACTCTATACGTATCTTCAGAAAAATCTTCATGACCAGGTGTATCTAATAAATTTAAATAATGTTTAGCGTAAGAAAATTGAATTACAGAAGTTGTAACTGAAATACCTCTTTTTTTCTCAATTTCCATCCAATCTGATTTAGCATATTTTTTAGACTTTTTTGCTTTAATAGTCCCAGATTGATGAATAACTTTACTTAAAAATAAAAATTTTTCTGTTACTGTAGTTTTTCCTGAATCAGGGTGCGAAATAATAGCAAATGTTCGTCTTTTTTTAATTTTTTTTAGATATTTTGTATTTAACGTTATATTTTTAATCATGATTGAAATATTTTCTCTTGTGAATTTATTAATATTTTTCTAATCACTATAAATTATATAAATAAATTTTAATATAATGTATTGTATTTAATAATATTTTAAAAAAATTATTATATAAAATTTAATTTTAAAACTAACATCAAGTAAAAAATTTTATTTTAAAAAATATGATAAGCTAAGATTATTTATTTTAAAAAACATATATGAAAAAAAAAATTTATATAGCATATACCGGCGGAACTATTGGAATGAAAAAATCTAAAAAAGGATATATTCCAATTTCAGGTTTTTTGCAAAAACAAATAAAAAATATGCCAGAATTTTATAAAAAAGAAATGCCTATATTTACTATTCATGAATATCAACCACTTATAGATTCATCTAATATGACACCTAAAAATTGGAAAAAAATTGCATATGATATTCAAAAAAATTATAAAAAATATGATGGATTTATTATCTTACACGGTACAGATACTATGTCTTACACAGCATCTGCATTATCTTTTATTTTAGAAAATTTAAATAAACCAGTAATAATTACAGGATCACAAATACCACTCTCTGAAGTAAGATCAGATGGAAGGCAAAACTTACTAAATTCTCTTTTTATTGCAGCGCATTATCCTATCAATGAAGTAACATTATTTTTTCATAATAAACTATATAGAGGTAACAGAACAACTAAAATGAATGCAAATGGATTAAATGCATTTTCTTCACCTAATCTACATCCTTTATTAGAAATCGGTATAGATATTAAATATAAATATAAAAAATTAAAAAATAAAAAAAATCAAAATCTTCTTGTTCATAATATTTCATCTCAACCAATTACTGTACTTACAATATATCCAGGAATTTCTAATAAAATTATCAGAAACTGTCTTTTAAAACCAACTAAAGGTGTAATTTTATATACATACGGTACAGGAAACGCTCCTCAAAATAAAAAATTCTTAAAACAATTACATAAAGCTGCACAAAAAAAAATTATCATATTAAATCTTACACAATGTTTTTCAGGAAGAGTAAATATGAATAATTATTTTACTGGAAAAACTTTATTTACTTCAGGAATTATTAGTGGAAAAGATTTAACTCTTGAAGCTGCAATTACAAAATTACATTTTTTATTTAGTCAAAATTTTTCTTTTAATATAATTAAAGAACAAATAAAAAAAAATATACGCGGAGAAATAACTGATTCTAACTAAAATAATTTATATATCTTAGAACTTAAACTTTATTTATACATTAATTAATAATAAGAATATAAACTCGGTATATGATTAGTGATATCTCGAACTGCAATAAGATCAGGAAAATTTTCTAATAAACGTTTTTCAACCATATTTTTTAAAGTTGAACTAACCATAGAACAACCATTACATCCACCTTGAAATTGAATAATGACTTCTTTTTTGTTATTTACTTTAATTAATATTATTTTTCCGCCATGTGAATGTAAAAAAGGATTTATATTTACTTCTATAAAATAATTAATTTTCTCTTCAAACGATGTAAAATTTTTTTTAACAGATTTTTTTATATAAGGAGATCTTAAAATTAATTCAAAATTTAAATTATTTTTTATTAATTTAATTTCAGAATCTCTTAAAAAAGGTACATGTGATTTTTTAATATAAACATTAAAATCCATAAAATTAAATTTTTTATATTTTTTATCTTCATCGTTTCCATATAAATATTCTAAGTTACATTCTGCTTTCTCAGTACCAGGATTTGTTACAAAAATTTTTATATGTGTATTTTTTTTTTTTTTTGATAATAATTTAGAAATATATTTTTGTGCATTCACAGAAATTTTAATCATAGTAATATAAATTTTTATTAATTAATATACTTAATTTTATATTAAAAACTAAATTAAATATATATCTAATTAAAATATATAATAAATTATATCAATTTTATATTTTTTTCAAAAACATTATACATTGCAAAATAATAAACAATACAATATGCATACACAAAGAAAAAACTTAATATTTATACATGGGCTTGGATTTAATAAAAAAATATGGTTTTTTTTAAAAGAAAAATTAAAAAGAAATTTTAAAATATATACAATAAATCTTCCTATTCCAATAAAAAAAAATAATTTCTATATCGAATTAAATAACTTTATTAATACAAAAATATCTCAAATACCATATAATTCTATATTAATTGGATGGTCAATAGGTGGTATATTAGCTACTTTATTAGCTATACGAAATCAAAAAAAAATATTATCGTTAATTACTATTGCATCCTCTCCATGTTTTATGAAAAAAAATTCTTGGCCAGGAATGAACAATGCTCAAATTAAAAAATTAAAAAAAGAATTAATATATAATTATAAAAATTCTATAAAAAATTTCATAAATTTACAAAAAAATGAACAAAATAAAAAATATATTAAAATATTAAAAAAAAAAATTACATCTATTGCTCAACCAAAAATTATATCTATTAAATTTAATATAAAAATATTAAAAAAAATTGATTTAAGAAATTTAATTACAAAAATTAATATTCCAATGTTAAGAATATATGGAGAATTTGATGTTATAGTTCCTAAAAAAATTTCATATATATTAAATAATTTATTACATGATAATAATTCTTATATTATAAAAAAATCTAATCATGCTCCATTTATTTCGCATTTTAATGAATTTAATAATATATTTTTTAAATTTATTAAAGAAAATATATACATATAAAAATTTTATTTTATAATATAACTTTCGTATTATTAGATAATTTGATATTTAAATCTAATATTACGAAAGTTAAAATTTAAATTAAAAATTTATATCAAATATTTAAAAAGGAATTTCATCTTCAAAATCCGTATTTGATTCATCATCTAATAATAAATTTTTATCAGATTTTTTTTTAAAATTTTTATTATTTTTCAATAAAGAATTTTTATTAAAAAGATTTTTTTTATTATTTGAATGATCTTTTTCCAATTTACTTTGCCTATTACCAAGCATTTGCATAGATCCGTTAATATTTACAATAATCTCTGTTGTATATCTTTCTAAATTATTTTGATCTTTCCATTTTCTAGTTTGTAAAGATCCTTCAATATATACCTGAGATCCTTTTTTTAAATATTCTCCTGTAATTTCAGCTAATTTTCCAAATAAAACGACTTTATGCCATTCAGTTTTTTCTCGAATTTCACCTGTATTTTTATCTTTCCAATTTTCTGAAGTAGCTACATTAATATTTGCTACTGCTGATCCATTCGTCATATATCGAATATCTGGATCTTGTCCAAGATATCCTATTAAAATAACTTTATTAATACCACGACTTGCCATACAAGTATATCTCCAATATAAAAAACTCTTTTAAAATACTATATTTAAAAAATAAATACTCTATAATTGATATTTAACTCTTAAACTAAAATAATTATTTTAAAAAAATGAAAAATAAACGTTTTTGCGTTGCCCCAATGTTTAATTATACAGATAAACATTGTAGATATTTTCATCGATTATTAATAAAAAATGCATATCTATATACTGAAATGGTAACAACACAAAGTATTTTAAACAAAAAATTTAAGCTAATTACAAATAAAGATCCAAAACAAATGATTTCTTTACAAATAATAGGAAACAAACCTAAAGATATTGCAAAATGTGCAGAAATAGCATATAAAAAAAAATATAATGAAATCAATTTGAATATTGGTTGTCCATCTCCATCTATGACAAAAAATAATTTAGGAGTTATTTTAATGAAAAATACTCAAATTATTTTAGAATCTTTGGAATTAATAAAAAAATCTGTTCCAATACCTATTAGTATTAAAACACGAACAGGATTTGATAATAATAATACATATAATTTCCTATATAATTTCATTCATATCATTTCTAAAGAAAAATTATGTAAAATTTTTATTATTCATGCAAGAAATGCTATTCTTAAAAAATTTAGTCCTAAAAAAAACCGTAATATTCCTGTACTAAAATATGAATATGTATATCAATTAAAAAAAGATTTTCCTGATTTAAAATTTATTATTAATGGTGGCATTAAATCTATTAAAGAAATTAAAAATCATTATAAAAAAGTTGATGGAGTTATGATGGGACGAGAAGTATATAAAAATCCTTTAATTTTAAAAAAAATAGATCAAAAAATATTTTTTGAAAAAAATAAAAATTTAACAATACAAAAAATTTTATTTTATATGTCTAAATATATTGCTAAAGAAAGAAAAAAAAATACACCTTTAAATTCTATCACGCGTCATATGTACGGAATTTTTTACGGTAAAAAAGGCTCAAAAAAATGGAAATATTTTTTAAATAATTTAAATTTAAAAAAAAAATATATAAATATTAAAGAAGAATTCAATAAAATATACTCATTATTAAATAATAAATTATAAAAAGTACGGATAATTATTTATGTTAAAAAATCAAAAAAAATATACAAACTTAAAAAATGATTTTAAAAAAAATAAAAAACTACCTCATTCAACAGAAGCCGAAGAATCTGTTTTAGGTGGATTAATGTTAAATAATAAAAAATGGAATAAAATAGAAAAAATTTTAAAAGAAAAAGATTTTTTCCATGAATTACATCAAATAATTTTCAAAGAAATGAAAAAATTAATAAATATAAATAAACCTATAGATTTAATTACATTATCAGAATCTTTTAAAAATAATAAAAAATTAAAAAATATTATAAATTTTTCTTACTTAGCTAAATTATCTAAAAATACCTTTAGTATATCAAATATTTCTTTCTATGCTAATATTATTAAAGAACATGCAATGATGAGAAAATTTATTCACATTTCTAAAAAAATTTCTCATTTAGGATATTTTCCTAACGGAAAAAATAGTAATGATATTTTAAATTATATAGAATCTTATTTTATAAAACTTTCACAAAATAAAATTATCAATCATGGACCTAAAAATATTGAAGAAATTTTAAATGTTACAATTTCAAATCTTGAAAAACTTATAAAAAATCCACATAAAACAGTTACAGGAATTGATACCGGATATAAAGATCTTAATCAAAAAACATTTGGATTACAATCATCTGATTTAATTATAATTGCTTCTAGACCTTCTATGGGAAAAACTACATTTGCTATGAATTTATGTGAAAATGCTTCTATGTTATATGATAAACCAATTTTAATTTTTAGTTTAGAAATGCCTAGTGAACAAATTATGATAAAAATATTATCATCTTTATCTAGAGTAGATCAAACGAATATACGTACAGGAAATATAAATGATGAAGAATGGTCTAGAATTTCTAGTACAATAAATATCTTACTAAAAAAGAAAAATATATATATAGATGACTCTTCTTCTCTTACACCAAACGAAATTCGTACACGCGCCTATAAAATATATAAAGAACATAATGGAATTAGTTTAATTATGATTGATTACCTACAATTAATGAATGCGCCTTCTTTTTCAGAAAATAGAACGTTAGAAATAGCAGAAATTTCAAAAAAATTAAAAATATTAGCAAAAGAATTAAAAATACCTATTATAGCTCTTTCTCAATTAAATCGATCTTTAGAACAAAGATCCGACAAAAGACCGATTAATTCTGATTTAAGAGAATCTGGTTCTATTGAACAAGATGCAGACTTAATTATGTTTATCTATCGAGATGAAATATATCATCAAGATACTAATTTAAAAGGAGTTGCAGAAATAATTATTAGTAAACAAAGAAATGGACCTATAGGTAATATACGTTTAACATTTAATAGTCAGTTTTCTAGGTTTGATAACTATGCTGAAAATTTATATAATAATAAAAATAAAATAAATTATTAAATCAAAAAGATATAAAAAAATTTAATATATAAATCAGTTATATAAAAAAATCTAATTTTTATAATTAATAAATAATTTTATTTTATTAATTTAAATATTTATATTTAATTTAAATTATTTATTTTCAAGAAAATTTTAACTATCATGTACATTTTTTTAATTAAATTCTATAGTTATTATTTGATGTATTTTATAACTACTATATCTAAAATAAAATTTTAATTAATAAAAGAATAAAAAATTATAAACAAAAAATTTCATAAAAAAATTTTCTTAATATATATCTTTATTTATTTTATAAATTTTATTTTAATATTATTATTAAACGTTTAAAAAAATTTATAAAAATATTAATTATTTATAAAAATTTTTTATAAAAATACTAATATAAAAATTTAAATAATTATTAGTTAAATTTGGTTATAAATTATAAAATTTTATCAATTCTAAAATCAAAAAATTCTATAAATTTATTAAATACAAAAAAAATCTAAATAGAAGACACTTAATATTAAAAATATGGAAAATTTAAAATATGCTAGTTCTCGCATTTGATTTCGGAGTAAAAAACATTGGTGTCGCAATAGGCGAATGCTATACTTATACTGCAAGAAAATTAAAACTTATTTCTTATAAAAAAGAACAAACATATTGGGAAAAAATACATAACTTATTATCTATATGGAAACCTAAAAAAATTATTGTTGGATTACCTTTAAACATTGAAGGAAGAAGACAGAAAACTACTATAAGAACAGAAATTTTTGCATTAAAATTATTTCAAAAATTTCAAATAAAAGTCAAATTACATGATGAAAGATATACTACAATTGAAGCAAAATCAATATTATTTCAAACTGGAGGAAAAAAAAATTTAAATAAATCTAAAATCCATTCTATGTCAGCATTAGTAATTTTAAATAGTTGGTTTACAAAATATATTCAAAAAAAAAAAGAAAAAAAAGAAAAAAAAAAAAAAAATAAAATACAATATTTGTACAAATAATAATAATTATAATTATTGTTACTAAAAATATAAAAATTTTATTTTAAAAAAATAATTATCTATCAATAATATAAAAAATTTTAATTTAAAATAAATAATTAAATTAAAATTAAAAAAATAATTTAAAAATATTAAATTAATTAAAATAATATATTTATAAATATATTATTAATTTAATTTATAAATTTTAAAAAATTTGAAAAAATTAACTTTCTATAACTAAAAATTTTAAACAATAAACAATAAAATAATTTTCTTTAAACAATCTTTTATAAATAACTTTAATTATGAAATTACCTTTGTTAAGTTTATATATCCATATACCATGGTGTTTAAGTAAATGCCCGTATTGTGATTTTTATTCTAAAAAAATAAATATTAAAAATATACCAAAAAAAAAATATATTCAACATTTATTATTAGATTTAAAAAAAAATATTTATTTGATCAAATCTAGACATATACATTCTATTTTTATCGGTGGCGGTACACCAAATCTTATTCATCCAAAATATATACTATTTCTGATACAAGAAATAAAAAAACTTATACCATTTTCAAAAAACATAGAAATTACTCTAGAATCTAATCCAAAATCTGTACATGAAGAAGTTTTTTTTGAATATAAAGAAGCAGGAATCAATCGTTTATCTTTAGGTATTCAAAGTTTTAATGAAAAAGTTTTAAATACTATTAAAAGAAAATATACTTTTAAAGAACTTATAGATACAATAAATATTATTAAAAAAATTAATTTTAATGTATTAAACTTTGATTTAATATTTGGATTACCACAACAAACATTTAAAAATTTTATGTCTGATTTAAAATATATAAAAAATTTTAAACCTGAACATATATCTTTATATCAATTATCTATCGAACCTAATACTATATTTTATAAACAAACACCTGTATTACCTAAAGAAACAGAGATACTTAAAATGCATTTTAAAAGTGTTAAAATTTTAAAAAAATATCATTATTTAAAATATGAAATATCTTCGTATTCTAAACCAAACTATCAATGTAAGCATAATTTAAATTATTGGAAATTTGGAGATTATTTAGGTATAGGTTGCGGCGCTCATAGTAAAATAACTTTAAAAAAAAAAAAAATTATTCGTATAATAAAAAATAAAAATGTTTATGAGTTTATGAATGGAAATTATATAGAAAAAAAATATATTCTTAAAAAAAAAAATATACCATTAGAATTTTTTATGAATAATTTTAGATTATATCAACCATGTTTACGAAAAAATTTTAAAAAATATACAGGACTTTCAGAAAATTTTATTAATAAACCTATTAATCAAGCTATAAAAAAAAAATATATCACTCAAAACAAAAAATTTTGGATTACTACTCATAAAGGTAAATTATTTTTGAATAATTTATTAGAATTATTTATTCTATAAATATATTTTTTATAAAAATTTAAAAAATTTTCTTATAAAGAATATTATATATTTTATTTTTCTTAATTAATGCTTTTTTTTCAAAACGACTATGAGTAATAGTTTCCTTACATAAAGAATTTTGAAAAATTTTAGATATATTTTGTAATCTATCAAATTTTCTTAAAATTCTTAAAATACTTTCATAATAAGATAAAGAATCAGTAATAATATGTAAAGTTCCATTTACAAGTAAATTTTTTATAATACTCTTAATTAATTCTTTCTGAATAATTCTTCTTTTATGATGTTTTCTTTTAGGCCAAGGATCTGGAAAAAATATGTTAATTTTATAAAACTTGATATTTTGAGTATAATATATAAAAAAATATAACGCATTAACGTAAATTATTCTTATATTTTTTAAGTTTAACTCATGTATTTTCTTTAAACAATAAGATATCCCTGGAACATATACTTCAATACCTACAAAATTGATATTTTTATATTTTTGAGATAAATAAATTAAAGACTCTCCAAAACCAAAACCAATTTCTAAAATAGCAGGAGAATATGAATTTAAAAAATCATTTTTATTCATCAAAAATTTTTTTGTATCTAAATTAATTCCAATTAAAGGCCAATATAAATTAATATTATTTATTTGAGTAGTACTTAACTTTCTACTTCTTACGTTAAACGTTTTAATAGTTTTATCAATTTTATATTTCATCATTATGTAATTATTATAAGTAATAAAAATTATTTAAATATAATGTATATTATATATTTTTAAAATTATATAAATATTCTGATATAATCAAAAATATAAAATAAACATATCTTCATGTGTTTCAAAAATAATATATTAAACTATAAATGAACAAAATTTTTAATTTTTCCAATAATATTTTAAATTGGTTTCATGTATATGGTAGAAAAAAATTACCTTGGCAAATAAAAAAAAATGTTTATAAAATATGGATTTCTGAAATTATGTTACAACAAACACAAGTTAAAGTAGTAATTCCATATTTTAAAAAATTTATTAAAAAATTTCCAAGCATTAAAAAATTATCTCAAGCATCTTTAGATGAAATTCTTCATATATGGAGCGGTTTAGGATTTTATAATAGAGCTATAAATATTTATAAAACTATTCAAATTATTAAAAAAAAATATAATTATAAAATTCCAAAAAACTTTTATAAGTTAATAAAATTACCAGGAATCGGAAAATCTACTGCAGGAGCAATATTATCTCTAACATATAATTATTATTTTCCAATATTAGATGGAAATGTAAAAAGAATTTTAAAAAGATTTTATAACTATAAATTATCACAATATTTATTAGAAAAAAAATTATGGAAAAAAATTAGTCTTTTAATTCCGATACATAATTCTGAAAAATTTAATCAATCTTTAATGGATTTAGGCACATTAGTTTGTAAGATAAAAAATCCTATATGTAAAAAATGTCCTTTAAAAATTAAATGTTTATTTTATAATAATAAAAATAATGATTTAAAGAATAATTATATAAAAAAAAAAATTATAAAAAATTGTTGGTTTATATTAATAAAATATAAAAATTTTTTCTATTTAAAAAAACAAAATCAAACTATTTGGAAAAAACTATATTATTTCCCAATGTTTTTTAATAAAAAAAAAGCATTTCAATGGATTAAAAAAAATAAATTAATATATGAAAAAATAAAAAAGAAAAAAAAATTTTTACATCATTTTAGTCATTATTCTTTATTAATTCATCCTATTTTAATTTTAATACATATAAAAAAAAATATTCAAAAAGATAAAGATATTTGGTTTAATATATTTAAACCTCAAAAAATAGGTATTCCTACACCAGTAAAAAAAATTTTTACACAAATGTTAAAAAATTAATTAACGAGAATTATTATATGAAAAGAAAAATATATTGCTTATTTTTTAAGAAAAATATGGAAGGCTTAAAAAAAATTACATATCCAGGAAAATTAGGAAAAAAAATATATAATAATATTTCACAAAAAGCTTGGAATAAATGGATGATTAAACAAACTATATTAATTAATGAAAAAAAACTAAATATGCTTAATTTAAAAGATCAAAAAATAATATATAAAAAAATGTATAATTTTTTTTTTAAATAAAAATAATAGAATTATAAGTATATAAAATTTTTTATTTTATAAAATAATTTTATTAAAATATTTTTTTATTATTTAATATTTTAAGAGAGGTTTGTAAATATTGCAAATAACTTAATAAATTATTTAATAATTTTATTTTTTTATTTTTATTAAAATATTTTTTTTTTAAGACATAAATATCTGTTCTATATTTTTGGATTTTATCTTGATTAAAAAATTTTTTTAAATATTTTAACCAAAGTTTTTTTTCTTGAGTATTTAAAACATATGAAAAATTTCTTGCTTTAAAGAAAAACATGAGTTTATAAAAACGATTATCATTAATTATAATTTTTTTATTAAATTGATTTTTATTAATAAACATTCGTAAAATATTTATGTTCTTTTGATCTGAAAAAGTAAAAAATTTTTCATATAATTTAGAATCTACATGTTTATTGTTTATTTTATTAAAATAAATCTTAGAAATTTTATAAATTTTTTTAAAATCTAAAAATTTTTTTAAAAAAAGTATATTTTTTTTACATTGATCTAAATTTATTTGTAATCTAATGATATCTGAACTACGTAAAACAGTTATAGGAATTAATATTGGACATTTATTTAAATAAACAAATTTCATACCTATAGAAAATAAATAGTTTAAATCATAATTAAAATTTTTTTTAAATTCTGTGAAAGAAAAATCTATATTTAAATCAAAAACAATCAAAACATTTTTAATCGAAAAATGTAAAGTTAAAGGAAAAACACAACCAAAATTTTTATTTTTTGATCCATAAAAACTAGAAATATAAATTAAAGGTTGATTATAATATTTATTAAGTAAACTTAATATTTTTTCTTTTTTTCTAATTAAAAACAAAAAATTAAATAACTTTTTATTTTTTTTTTTCATTAACCTTAATAAGTCAATTGTAGCATATACATCAGATAAAGCATCATGAGATTTAGTATGATTCAAACCATTTAATTTAGATAATTCTGATAACTTAAATGAAACTATATTATCTTTATTTTTAGGCCATTTAATTCCTTGAGGTCGCAATGCATAAAAAGTTCGAACAACATTAATTACATCCCATCGAGTATTATTATTTTTCCAACTCCATGAGTATATGTCAAAAAAATTTCTATAAAAAATATTTCGTGTTATTTCGTCATCAAATGAAATATTATTATATCCTATAATACAAGAATTAGGTTGATTAAAATAAGAATAAATTTTTTTTGAAAAATCTGATTCATTTAATCCAAAGCGTAAAGTCATTTTTGGAGTAATTGATGTAATTAAAACAGATTCTGGATTAGGTAAATAATCTATTGAAGGGTAACAATATAATATAATAGGTTTAGAAATAATCTTAAAATTAAAATCTGTTCTAATACATGCGAATTGTGCAGGTTTATCTAAAACAGGATTAATTCCAAATGTTTCATAATCATAAAATAAAAAACTAAATTTAAACATATTATTCATAACAAAATATTTTATTTAAAAAATCATGTATTATATAGATAATAACTTTTAACTGAAAAAAATAAAAATATGAAAAAACAGAATAAAATTATACACGATAATAATAATCACTCCGAAAAATCTTTTAAAAACGTCTTAAATGTAGTACATTTATTTAGAAGAAAAAATAAACTACAAAGAGAAATGAATGATCTAGGTAAAAAAATACGTGATAATCAAAAAAGAATTTTATTAATTAAAAATTTAAAAGATTATATTAAACCAAATATGACATATCAAGATATTAAAAAAATTATTTTAAGTATGAAAAATGATTATGAAGATAGAATTGATGACTATGTTGTACAATGCGCTGAAATATCTAAAGAAAAAAAAAAAATTACTTACGAATTAAAATCTATCGGTGTAATTAAGAAAAACATTTAATATCTTAATAATAATTATTCTCCCCCGACTGGGCTCGAACCAGTGACATACGGATTAACAGTCCGCCGTTCTACCAACTGAACTACAGAGGAAAATTAAATTTTATCATATTTTTTTTTTAAAATCAATTTTTAAAAATATATTTAAAAATTTTTTAATTTTATTAAAAGATTACTAGATTATTGTTAATATTTCTATTATAATTTATTTTATAGAATAACTTTCTATAAAAAGGCCCTTTAGCTCAGTTGGTCAGAGCAGGCGACTCATAATCGCTTGGTCGCTGGTTCAAATCCGGCAAGGGCCAAAAAAATAATTATATAAATATATTGAATAATTTAAATTTATAAAAATATTAAAAAATTTTTTTAAACTCAAGGTTTATAATGAAAGACTGGAAAAATCAATTTATTAAATTTATTTTAAAAAAAAAAATACTAATTTTTGGAGATTTTATATTAAAGTCTAACAGAAAAAGTCCATATTTCTTCAATATGGCATTATTATCTACTGGAAAAGACTTAAAAAAATTAGGAAAATTTTACGCTCAAGCATTAATAAATTTAAATATCAAATTCGACTTGTTATTTGGAGTAGCTTATAAAGGAATTCCTATTTTAATAGCTACTATACTCGCATTAAAAAATTATTTTAATTTAAACATACCATATTCTTTTAATAGAAAAGAAATAAAAAAATATGGAGAAAAAGGTGAAACTATTGGTCATAAAATACAAGGAAAAATAGTACTTATAGATGATATAATTACAGCTGGAACAGCTATAAAAAATACAATAAAAATTATACATAAAAATAAGAATTCTCAAATATCAAATATTTTAGTTGCAATTGATAGAAAAGAATTTGGAAAAAATAAATTATCTGCAAAAAAAGAAATTGAAAATAAATATTTATGTCAAATATCTTCAATAATTGACATAAACGATATTATTTTATATTTAAAAAATAAAAATATTATGAAAAAAAAATTAAAAACTTTAATTCGATATCAAGAAAAAAATTGTATATTATAAAAATTATTTACCAGTATGTCCAAACCCATCTTTTCCTCTTATACTTTGATCTAAAAAACTATTAACTAAATTAAATTTAACTTGCTTAATTTGAATAAAGACTATTTGCGCAATTCTATCATACGGATGTACACAATAATTTTTATTACTTCTATTCCATAATGAAACCATAATTTCTCCCTGATAATCAGAATCAATCAAGCCCACTGAATTTCCTAATATAATTCCATATTTATGCCCTAATCCAGAACGCGGAAGAAGAATCGCTGCTAGAGAAACATCTTTAATATATATAGATATTCCTGTCGAAAATAAATAAGATTGATTCGGTTTCATATAAATTTTATTTATAATACATGCTCGTAAATCTATTCCAGCTGATCCTAAAGTCGCATATTTAGGAAATAAATTTTTATTTTTTATATTTTTATTTAAAATTTTTATATTAATATTTTCCATTTTTTTTTTTTTAATAAATTAATTATATATTTTATATAAATCATACTAAAAAATTATATCAAAGAAAATTATTTTTCTTGAGATAAAATAATCACTTTAATGCTTATACAAACATCTTGATGTGGTTGAAATAAAACCGAATACTCTCCTATAGAACGTAACTTTCCATTTTCTAGTTTTAATTCTGACTTATGTACTTTCACTCCCATTTCATTTAATTTTCTAGAAATATCTCTGGTATTAATTGATCCAAATAATTTTCCTTGATCTCCTGATTTAGAAAAAATTTGAATAGATTTAATTTTTTTAATTTCTTTAATTCGAGAATTTGCTATTTTTAATTTTTTAATTTTTTTCTCTTCTAAAACTTTTTTACGATTTTCAAAATATTTTATATTTTTTTTAATAGCTGGTAAGGCAATTTCTTGAGGAAACAAGAAATTTCTCGCATAACCTGGCTTAACTTCTATTAAATCACCTACTGTTCCTAAATTTTTAAAAGAAGTAATTAAAATAACTTTCATAAAAATTTCCTCATAAATATTAAAAATGATATTTTTTTACACTAAAAAATTTAAAAATTATTTATGACGATCTGTATATGGAATCAAAGCAAGATATCTAGCTCTTTTAATTGCTCTTGATAATTGACGTTGATATTTTGCTTTTGTACCAGTAATCCTACTAGGAATTATTTTACCACTTTCAGTAATGTAATTTTTTAAAATTAAAATATTTTTATAATCTACTTCTTTAATACCCTCTGCAGTAAATTTACAAAATTTTCTACGACGAAAATATCTAACCATTTTATATCCTTATTATATTTATTTTACAAAATTATTACTATTAAATTATCTATAAATTAATTTATACAATATTTTTAAAATTATTAATTTATTTTTTTTATTACTATTGACTCTTTCTTATTTAACGATTCATTATTTTCTTTTAATATTGCAGAAACTTCTGATATTGCTTTTTTAACAGAAATAATAATATTTCTTATAACAGAATCATCAAATTTAAATAAATTTTCTATTTTTTTTATATTTTTTTTTGAAATTTCTATATTCATTAAAATATAATGAGCTTTTTTTAATTTTTTAATTGGATATGACAAATGTCTTTTTCCCCAATCTTCTAAACGATGTATTTTCCCTGAAAATTTTTTAATAATATTTTTATAATTTGTAACAATAGAATTTGATTTTTCACTTTTATCTGGATGAATCATAAATACAATTTCATAATGACGCACTTGAAAAACACTCCTTATTTAAAGTAATTATTAAAAAAATCTATAAAAACTATATTAATTTTAAATATAAATTTTTTTATATATATAAAATTTTTATTAAAAATTTTTAATTAAATAATTTTATAAAAATATATTCTTATCTTAACACAAGAAATACACAGAAATTAAAAATAAATCATATTTTTTATATAAATTATATTAAATTTAAATAAACCATTTTATTTTTTAATTTAAGAGAAAGTATTCGTACATATACTGTATTTCCAATAAAAAATTTTTTTTTAGAATATTTACCATGCAAAGAAAATGTTTTTTTATTATAATAATAATAATCATCTTTTAATGTAGATACATGAACAAACCCATCTATAAATAAATGATTAATTTTTACAAAAAATCCAAATTGTGTAATATGGGAAATCATACCATAAAATTTTTTTTTAATATTTTTTTTTATAAAATCAAATTTTAATATATTAATGACAAAATTACATGCTTTATCTGCTTTTTTTTCTGTTATAGAGCATTTTTTTGCAATTTTTTTTAATTTTTGTAAATTATAAAAAGATATTTTATTTGTATATGTATTATTTCTTATATATTTTTTATCATTATATATAATACTTTTAATAATTCTATGAATAACTAAATCTGAATACCGTCTAATTGGAGAAGTAAAATGAGTATAAAATTTTTCTGCTAAACCAAAATGACCAATATTTTTTTCACTATAAAAAGCTTTTTTTGTAGACTTTAATAAAGATAATTGAATAATTTCTTTATAAGATTTATTTTTTAACTTATATAATAATGTAAAATAATCTTTTAAAACAGGTTTTTTACCACCTGTTAATCTTAAATTAAATTTTTTTAAAATTTTTCTAAAATCTGTAATTTTATTATATGTTGGGTATGCATGATTTCTAAATAAAGACGCTTTATTATGTTTATGTATAAACAAAGCAGAAGATTTATTTGCTAATAACATACAAGATTCTACTAAATCATGTGCTAAATTTTTTTTTTTTAAAACTATTTTATCTATTATATCTAATGAATTAAAAATAAAATATGGTTCATCATAATTAAATGAAATAATTTTTTTTAATGTATTATTTTTTATAAACAAATTATTTAAATCTTGTAAATTTTTTAAAGATCTTTTTATTTTTTTAAATTTTTTACATAAAAAAAAATCTTGATTCCATATTTTTATAATATTTGTATATGTAAGTCTAGCATGTGATTGAATAATAGCTTCATAATATTTATATTTTAGTAAATCTCCAAATTTAGACAAAGTCATCTCACAAATTATACATAATTTATCTTGATTTGGTAATAAAGATAAAAAATCTGTGGATAATTTTTTTGGAAACATAGGTATAACTTTTAAAGGAAAATATATAGAAGTGCCTCGATATAATGCTTCTTGATCTAAAATAGAATTTTGTTTTATATAAAAACTAACATCTGAAATAGCTACTAATAATTTCCATTTTAAAGTGTTTTTCACTAAATAACAGTAAATAGCATCATCAAAATCATATGAATCTTTTTCATCAATAGTAATAAAAGAAAATTTTCTTAAGTCTTTTCTTTTATGTATTTCCTTATCAGATATTTTTTGATTTTGAATCATATTTACTGCATCTTTTATCTGTTTTGACCATTTTGAACGAATATTATATTTTCTTAAAGATTTTTTATATACATATGTAAAATTGATTCTTTTGTTAAATATTTTTATATTAATTATCCTATAAAATATAGAGTGAATTTTATGCTAATATAAACATTATAAGTATAAAAAATTTTATTTAATTAAATATACTTAAATTTATAAAATAAAACAAATAAAAATTATTTTAAATAAATAAAATTTAATTTTATCTTACAAATTCTTTTAAAAATTTATTTGTTATAATTGTTTCATTTCTATTTGGTCCTGTTGAAATTAAATCTATTGATATATTTAAAAAAGATGCAATAAAATTAATATAATTTTGTGCTTCTATAGGTAACTTAATAAATGAAGTAATACCTCTTGTAGATTGATTCCATCCTGTAAAAACTTTATATACTGGAACAACATTTTTCCAGTTTTCTATATTTATAGGATAAGAAGATATTTTTTTATGAGAATGCTTATCTATATATTTAATACATACTTTAATTTTAGGTAAATAATCTAAAACATCTATTTTAGTTAAACATAATCCTGATAAAGAATTAATTAATATCATTTTTTTTAATAAAACTAAATCTAACCATCCTATTCTTCTTTTTCTACCTGTTGTAGTTCCAAATTCTTTCCCAACTTTAGATAAATATTCACTAGTACGATCAAATAATTCAGTTGGAAAAGGACCATTTCCAACTCTAGTACAATATGTTTTAGAAATACCAAGAATATATTTAATTTTATTAATTCCAATACCTGTACCAGTCATGACTCCACCAATACTACTATTAGAAGAACTTACATAGGGATATGTTCCATGATCTACATCTAAAAGAGAACCTTGAGCACCTTCAAAAATTATTTTTTTACCTTGTTTAATCTGATTATTTAATAAAAAAGAAACATCTTGAATCATATCTTTAATCGTATTAAATATTTGTATCGATTGATCAAATATTTTTTCAAAATTTACAGATTTTTTTTGATATAAATTTTTTAATTGAAAATTATAATATTTTACATTTTTTTTTAAAAGTTTATAAAAATGATCTTCATTATATAAATCATGAATTCGAATTGCTCGTCTAGCAACTTTATCTTCATATGCAGGACCAATACCTTTATGAGTAGTACCAATAATTGATTTATTTAAAATATTACATTCACGTGCTTTATCTAATTTTATATGATATTTAAATATTAAAGGAATTGAAGAAGATAATATTAAACGATTTTGTATTAATATTCCCTGTTTTTTTAAAAATGTAATCTCGTTTACTAGATCTATTAAAGAAACTACAACACCATTTCCAAGAACTGCATGTACATTTTTATGTAAAACACATGATGGTATTAAATGTAAAATTGTTTTTTTTTTATTAACTAATAAAGTATGACCAGCATTATTTCCTCCTTGATATCTAACTACATAATTAGCTTTCTGTGATAATAGATCAACAATTTTACCTTTTCCTTCATCACCCCATTGTATGCCTAAAACAACAATATTATTAATCAAAATTTATTTACTCCTAAACTTATATTCATAAATAAATATAAAAAAATACTTATTTTCTATATTTTATATTATATAATTTATATATTAAAATTATAACTAATTAATAAACTAAAATTTTAAAAATTTATTTAATATAAAAAATTTTTAATAAATATATATTATATAAAATTTTTAAAAAAAATTTTAAAATAATAAAAAATAATATAAATTAATTTAAATTTATTATTATAAAAAATTAATTTATTAAAATAAATTCATTTAAAATATATTAAAATATTAGATTTTCTATAATAATTCAATAAAATAATAAATTATATTTTTACTAAAATAAAAAAAGAATTTATAAAAAAATATTATAATTAAAAATTAATATAATATTCATTTAAAAATTAATTTTTAAAAATTTAATCTTTATAAAATACTTGATAAAACAAACTAATAATCTAATATTCTTTTTTATTTAAAAAAACAAAAATTTTTTTTATAATAAAATTTATAGAAGAATTTTTTTCACTATCTACCCAAAAAGATTTTTTATCTTTTTTTAACCAAGTGATTTGATGTTTTGCTAATTTTTTAGTAGCTAAAATCGTTTTATTAAACATTTCTTGATAACTAATTTTATTTAAAATATAATCACACATTTCTTTATATCCTAAACATTTCATTCCTGGATTATTTTTATTAAAATGACTTTGAATAAGTAAATTCTCTACTTCTTCCTTAAAACCAGAAGATAACATTTTTCTTAATCGATACTCTATTTTTTTATGTAAAATATATTTATTTTTTGGAAAACAAATAAATCGCAAAACGCGATATGGAAATTTATACTTTTCATGCTGAATTAAATCACTAATTTTTTTTCCTGATATATAATATACCTCTAAAGCTCTTAAGAGTCTTTGCATATCATTAGGATGAATTCTTAAAGCAGATACTGGATCTATAGAAAGTAATTTATTATATAAATTATTTTGAGAACTAGAATAAAATTTTTTTAAAATTTTTTTTCTGATTTTATCATTTCTTGAAGGTAAAGGAGATAAACCATGCATTAAAGCATGATAATAGAACATTGTACCTCCTACTAATAATGGAATTCTATCATTAGAAAAACTTTTATTAATTTCATATAAAGCATCGTTTCTAAAAGATTGCGCACAATAATTTTCTGTAATATTTTTAATATTAATTAAACTATGCGGAGCAATACGTAATTCTTCTTGATTAGGTTTGGCAGTACCAATATTTAATTCTTTATAAATTAAACCAGAATCTACACTAATTAGATCAATAGGTAAAATTTTAGTTAATTTTATAGCAAATTTAGTTTTATTAGAAGTAGTTGGACCCATTAAAAAAATTATTTTGTTTTTATTATGCATATATTTGTTATTTCTAAAATTATTTAATTACTTTATAATAAAAATATAATAAATTATTTTCTATTTAATTTATAAAAATTTATTAACGCATTTGTTGAAGAATCGTATTTTGTTGTTAAATTATTTTTTTTTAATTCAACTAAAATATTATTAGCCGTATATTTTCCTAATTCTACCCCCCATTGATCAAAACTAAATATATTCATAATCACTCCTTGCGTAAAAACTTTATGTTCATATAAAGCAATTAAAATACCTAAAGTATAAGGAGTAATTTTATTTAATAAAAAAGAATTAGTTGGTTGATTTCCTTTACATAATTTATAAATATTTATATCATTATTTAAACTACTTTGATCTTTCAAAATTTCTTTTTTAAAATTACTTTCTTTGAAAATTTCTTCTATAGATTTTCCAAAAGCTAATGATTGAGTTTGCGCAAAAAAATGTGATAACAATTTAATATGATGATCATTAATTTTATTATGAGTATTAATTGGAATAATAAAATCTGAAGGAATTAATTTTGTTCCTTGATGTAATAATTGATAAAACGAATGCTGACCATTTGTTCCTGGTTCGCCCCAAATAATTGATCCTGTTTGCCAAGATACAATATTTTTGTTACGATCTATATTTTTCCCGTTAGATTCCATATTTGTTTGTTGTAAATATGTAGAAAATTTATGCATATATTGATCATATACAAATATTGCTTCTGTTTCAGTGTTAAAAAAATTATTATACCATATACTAATTAAACCTAATAAAACTGGAATATTTTTTTCTAAAGGTGCATGTAAAAAATGCTGATCCATAGATCTTGCTCCCTTTAAAAATAAAGAAAAATTTTTATACCCAATTGATAAAGAAATTGATAAACCTACAGCAGACCATACCGAATAACGACCGCCTACCCAATCCCAAATGGGAAAAAAATTTTCTTGTATAATTCCAAATTTTAATACTTCCTGTTCATTCATTGATATACCAAAAAAATGTTTATCCATATCAGATTTTAATACTTTTGGTTGATTTAAAAATAAATTTTTAACAGTAGTAGCATTAGTTATCGTTTCTTGTGTAGTAAAAGTTTTAGAAGAAATTAAAAAAATTGTTCTACTCATATCAATCTTTTTTAAAATTTCTATTACATGTGTACCATCAAGATTTGAAATAAAATGTATTTTTAAATGATTTTTATAAGGTTTTAAAGCTTCAGTAACCATAAAAGGCCCTAAATCCGAACCACCAATACCAATATTTACTACATCTGTAATATATTTACCTGTATAACCTCTCCATTTTTTATGAATTACAGCATTAGAAAATAACTTAATTTTTTGTAATACATATTTTATTTTTAATAAAATATCTTTTTTATTATTTAGCATATTAGTTTTATTAGAACTTCTTAAAGCAGTATGTAAAACTGGTTTATTTTCTGTAAAATTAATTTTTTTACCTTGAAACATAGATATAATAGAATTTTTTAAATCAAATTCTTCAGCTAAATTTATCAAATAACTAATAGTTTTAGAAGTTAATCTATTTTTAGAGTAATCAAATAAAATTATATCTTCAAAATTTAAAGAAAATTTTTTAAAACGATTAGGATCACTTTTAAATAATTCTTTTAAATGTTTATTTTTTATACTTAAATAATGTTTCTTTAAATTTTTCCAAGATTTAGTTACAGTAGGATTTAAACTTTTCATAATTTTTCTCATTTTATAGTTTTTAAAAATAATAAAAATTTTAAAAATATAATAATTTTAAATATATATTTAAAAAATATAAAAAATATATTAATTTATATAAAATAAATTTTTAAAAAATTCTTTTTAACCTTATTATATTATATATCTAACATTTTACTTAAATAATTTTTATAATATATGAATATTCAAAATAATAAAGCAAGAAATTTAATTTGGGTAGACCTAGAAATGACAGGATTATGTCATTTAAAAAATCGTATTTTAGAAATTGCAGTGATAATTACAGATTCTAATTTAAATATCTTAAAAACAGGACCAGTAATTAGTATTTATCAACCTAAAAAAATTTTAGAGAGAATGAATAATTGGAATAAAAGAGTACATAATAAAAACGGACTTATACAAAAAGTTGTTTATAGTGAATATAATGAAAAAAAAACTGAAATAGAAATTCTTCAATTCTTAAAAAAATGGGTTCCAGTAAATCAATCTCCTATATGCGGAAATACTGTTTGGAAAGACAGAGAATTTTTAAAAAAATATATGCCAAAATTAGAATCATATTTTCATTATCGTAATATTGATGTCAGTACTATAAAAGAACTATGTTCAAGATGGTATCAAAATTCATTTAAAAAATTTAATAAAATAAATAAACATTCTGCATTAGATGATATTCAAGAATCAATTTTAGAATTACAATATTATAGAAAAATTTTTTTTAATAAGAAAAAATTATGTTTAACATAATTATATTTTTATAGAAAACTTGAAAATATAATTTATGTAAGATATCATTATAAATGTATTTAAAAAATTTTAATTCCTATAAAATCTTCAAATGCGGGAATAGCTCAGTTGGTAGAGCATAACCTTGCCAAGGTTAAGGTCGCGAGTTCGAGACTCGTTTCCCGCTCAAATTTTTATAAATTATGAAATAATAAATTTTAAAAAAATATAAATTTATTTAATAAAAATACTTTATATTATCAAAAATAATCTAAAATCACATAATATTTAAAAATTTTATTTTTCAAAAATTATTACTTTAAAATATCATTTTAAAAAAATCTAAAAATATTTTATTAATATTTGTTAAAATTTTCTAAATAATTTTAAATATATTAATATTTATTAAATTAAAAAATATTATAAAAATATTATATTTAAATTAAAAATTTAATTATTATCATATTTTTTATATAAAAAAATTTATTAATAATATATAAATTTTAAATTTTTAAAATATTTTTAATATACAAAAATTTATTCTTTTAATATATAATTAATAAATTATTATTATTATATAAAAATTTCTCTGAAATATTTTATTAACAATAATATTTTTATAAAAATTTGAAATTATTTTATTTATATTTAAATAATTATATATTTTTATAAACAATGGAAAATAAAATGAAAAATAGGAAATTTAAAATTAAAGTAATTCAAAAAAAATCTATTTACCACAATAATCCATTAAAAATATTTAACCGCATCTGTAAAACTAATAAAAATACATTACTTTTAGAATCTGCTGATATAAGCAATAAAAAAAACTTAAAAAGTATTATTATTGTAGATAGCGCATTAAGAATTTCTTTATCTAAAAATATTGTTTATATAAAATCATTAACAAAAAATGGTTTTAATTTTATGCAATATCTAGAATTAATTTTACCAAAATATATTAAAAAAAAAAGAAATAAAGATATTTTAGAATTAAAATTTCCAAATTCCTTAAATCAAAACTTAGACGAAGATTCTAAGTTAAAAGAAAAATCTGTTTTTGATATATTTAGAATAATTATAGATAATATTAATCATATAAAAAAATATCCAAAATCTATTTTTTTTGGAGGTTTATTTTCATATGATTTAATATCATATTTTGAAAAATTACCTAAAATAAAAAAAATACAAAAATGTCCAGATTTTTGTTTTTATTTATCTGAAACTATGATTTTTTTAAATCATGCAAAAAAAAAATGTATTATTCAATCTACAATTTTTAATAATGAAAAACATGAAATTAAAAAAATTCAAAAAAGAGTTAAATATATTAAAGACATTATTAACAAAAAAGAATTTAATTTAATTAAATTTAAAAAAAATAATCCCGTTATTAAATATAATAAAAGTAATATTCAATTTGCGAAAATAATAAAAAATATAAAAAAATATATCAAAAACGGTGATATATTTCAAATCGTTCCATCTAGAAAGTTTTATATGCAATGTTTATCACCTTTGCATTCATATAAAAATTTAAAAAAAAATAATCCTAGCCCATATATGTTTTTTATGCAAGATGAAGATTTTACATTATTCGGTGCATCTCCTGAAAGTTTTTTAAAATACAATGCATATACTAGAAATATAGAAATTCATCCTATAGCAGGAACTAAACCTAGAGGAAGATTTAAAAATGGTAAAATTAATTATGATTTAGATAACAAAATAGAATTAGAAATGAAATTAAATAAAAAAGAATTATCAGAACATATTATGCTAGTAGATTTAGCAAGAAATGATTTATCTAGAATTTGTCAAACAGGAAGTAGATATGTAAAACAATTAATTAAAGTGGAAAAATATTCACATGTCATGCATTTAGTTTCTGTTATCAAAGGAATCTTAAAGAAAGAACTAGACGTATTTCATGCTTATCGTGCATGCATGAATATGGGAACATTAACAGGTGCTCCAAAAATTAAAGCTATGCAATTAATCTCTAAGATAGAAAAAGAAACTCGAGGAAGTTATGGAGGTTCTATTGGATATTTTACTGGAACAAAAAAATTTAATACTTGTATAATTATTCGATCTGCTTATATCGAAAAAGATATTGCTACTATACAAGTAGGAGCAGGTATTGTATTGAAATCTATTCCTAAAGAAGAATGCTTAGAAACATGGAATAAAGCGTATGCTGTAATTAAATCTATTAATAATTCTCAATTAAATTAGGAAAAAAATATATGTCTGAAATTTTACTATTAGATAATTTTGATTCTTTTCTTTATAATTTAGTAGATTTATTACGAAAAAATTCGCATCAAGTAACTATATATAGAAATAATGTTTCTACAATAGAAATTATAAAAAAAATTTCTTATATGAAAAATCCAATATTAATACTATCTCCAGGGCCAGGAAATCCAATAGATGCAGGATGTATGATGAAAATAATTTCTATTTTAAAAAACAAAGTTCCTATTTTAGGAATATGTTTAGGTTATCAAGCACTTATAAAATTATATGGAGGAAAAATTTCTCACGCAAAAAAAATTATTCATGGACAATCTTCTACAATTTATCATGATCATAAAAAAATGTTTTATAATATAGATAATCCAATACAAGTAGCTCGTTATCATTCTTTAATCTGTAAAAATATTCCAAAAAATTTTATTATTAATTCTAAAAAAAAAAATATAGCTATGTCTATTAGAGATGATGATTCTAAAATATGCGGTTTTCAATTTCATCCAGAATCTATTTTAACTACTATAGGAGAAAAAATTTTAAAAAATACAATTCAATGGATGAATACATAATAAATAAATTTATTTAAATTAATTTAAATATAAAAATATTAAATAATGTATTTATTATATATTTAACATTGTAAAAATATTTTCAAAGTTATATCTACTTAAAATTAATATTTTTTAAAATAATAATTTAGTAAAAAAATAATTATTTAATATTTTTATATTCTGTTTTACATATATAAAATATTTATTTTTTTAACATATCAAATCTTTTATTAAATAATTCAATTCTTCCTCCAGTATCAATAATTCTTTGTTTACCTGTATAAAATGGATGACATTTAGAGCATATATCTAAATTTATATCTTTTCCTAAAGTATTAAAAAAAGTAATAATATTTCCACAAGAACAACGTGCAGAGTTAGAGAAATATTTAGGATGAATATTTTTTTTCATAAAAATTCCTGTAAAAAACATATATAGAGTTAATATAATATATTAAATATAAAAAATAAATATTTATTTTCAAAAATCTTTAATTATATAATTTTAAAAAATATTATAACTTAATTTAAAATTTTTAAAAACTTTTATAAAGAAAAAAAAATGACAACTATATTAAGTATACGATCTAAAAAAAAAATAGTAATTGGTGGAGATGGACAAGCGACTTTAGGTCATACAGTTATGAAAAGCAATGTTAAAAAAGTTCGATCTTTATATCATAATAAAGTTTTAGCTGGATTTGCAGGAAGTACCGCGGATGCATTTACTTTATTTGAATTATTTGAAAAAAAATTAGCTATGTACAATGGGCATTTAAAAAGATCTGCTATAGAATTAGCTAGAGATTGGAGAAGTGATAGCTTTCTTAGAAAGTTAGAAGCATTATTAGCAGTAGCAAGTAAAAAATCTTCGTTAATTATTAGTGGAAATGGAGATGTAATTAAACCAGAAAATAATATAATAGCTATTGGATCAGGAGGATGTTACGCTCAAGCAGCAGCCTTAGCTTTATCTCAAAATACTGAATTGAGTGCTGATCAAATTGTTCAAAAATCTTTAAAAATTGCTGCAGATATTTGTATATATACAAATCATAATTTTACTATAAAAGAAATATTGATAGAAAATTAAGGAAAAAATTATGTCTAATATGACTCCTCAAAAAATAGTAAAAAAATTAAATAAATTTATTATTGGTCAAAAAAAAGCAAAAAAAGCAGTTGCTATTGCGTTAAGAAATAGATGGAGGCGCATGCAAGTTAATCCAGAACTAAGAAATGAAATTACACCAAAAAATATTTTAATGATTGGACCTACAGGTGTAGGAAAAACAGAAATTGCTAAAAGATTAGCAAAACTTTCTAATGCTCCGTTTATTAAAGTAGAAGCAACAAAATTTACAGAAGTAGGATATGTGGGAAAAGAAGTAGACTCTATAATTAGAGAATTAACAGATATTTCTATAAAAATGATTCGCGTTCAAACTTTACAAAAAAATAAAAAAAAAGTAAAAAAACTTGCAGAAGAAAGAATTTTAGATGTTTTAGTTCCAGGTGCTAAAAAACATTTACAAGAAAATGATAAAGAAAATGAACGACCATTAAAAACAATTCAAAGTTTTCGCAAAAAACTAAAAGAAGGTAAATTAGATGATAAAGAAATTGAAATAAATGTATTAGGATCATCTATGGGAATTGAAATTATGGCACCTCCCGGAATGGAAGAATTAACAAATCAATTACAATCATTATTTCAAAATTTAGGAGGAGTAAAAAAAAATCTAAGAAAACTTAAAATAAAAGATGCTATGAAAATTTTAATCGAAGAAGAAGCTTCAAAATTAATTAATCCTGAATCCTTAAAAAAATCTGCTATTCACGCAGTCGAACAAAATGGAATAGTATTTATTGACGAAATTGATAAAATTTGCAAAAGAAACAATTCATCTGGACCAGATGTTTCTAGAGAAGGAGTTCAAAGAGATTTATTACCTTTAATAGAAGGCTGTACTGTGTCAACTAAATATGGAACTGTAAAAACAGATCATATATTATTTATTACGTCTGGTGCATTTCAAATATCTTCTCCATCAGATCTAATACCTGAATTACAAGGAAGATTACCTATTAGAGTAGAATTAAATGCATTAACTGTAAATGATTTTGAAAAAATTTTAATAGAACCAAAAACCTCAATAACTACACAATATAAAGCTTTATTAAAAACAGAAAATGTAAATATAGAATTCACAAAAAATGGAATTAAAAAAATTGCAGAAACATCATGGAAAATTAATGAAAGTATCGAAAATATTGGAGCACGAAGATTATATACAGTATTAGAAAGATTAATGGAAGAAATATCTTTTTATGCTAGCGATAATTACGGAAAAAGTATTATTATTAACGCAAATTACGTAAAAAAACATTTAAATAAATTAATATCTAAAGATGACCTTAATCAATATATTTTATAAAATTATTTTTATATAAATTATAATTTTATTGAAAAAATTTTTCTTATATCTAATAAAAAATTATTAAACATAAATTTTTTAAAAAAATAGAAATTTAAACTTTAAATATTAATATGTAAATAAAAAGATATATTAATATTTAAAAAAAAAAGAAAAATATAATTTCTAGGATATATATATGACCGTCTGGATAAAAGCTAAAATACAAAAAATTAAATATTGGAAAAAAAACTTATTATATTTATCTTTAAAAGCATCAATAAATAAATTTATTGCAGGACAATTTTCTAAAATACGTATTGAAAATTTAAATAAAAATCAAAAAATTCAAAGAGCTTATTCATTTGTAAATCCTCCTCATTCAAATAAAATAGAATTTTTTATTACACTAATTCAACAAGGAGAAATGAGTAAAAAATTAATAAAATTGAAAGAAAAACAAGAAATTTTAATCTCAAAAGAATCTTATGGATTCTTTACACTTAAAGAAATTCAAAAATCAAAAATGTTATGGATGTTTTCTACTGGAACAGCAATTGGACCATACCTGTCTATACTACAAGAAAAAAAAGATACAGAAAAATTTGAAAAAATTATTTTAGTGCATTCAGTACGATATTTTTCTGATTTAAAATATTTAAATTTAATTAATAATATACATAAATTATATAAAGGAAAATTACTTGTAATTATTACAATTACTAGAGAAAATAAAAAAAATTTTTATTATGGACGAATTCAAAAACTTTTATTAAATAAATCACTTGAAAAAAAATTATCTGTAAATATAAATAAAGAAAACTCTAATATTATGTTATGTGGAAACCCTAATATGGTCGAAGACTTATTTAAATTTTTTGTAAAAGAAAAAAAAATGACAAAAAATCTTCGAAGAAAACCTGGAAATATTACTAGAGAAAATTATTGGTAAATATATTAATACAGTATTTTTTAAAATATTAAATTTTTTAAATTTTGATATAAAACTTTTAAAAAAATAATATAACTAATAAATTTATTAGAAATATTATTAATAAAAGAAACAAAACAGAGTACTAAATATCATATTTTAAAATATGTACTCTGTTTTTTAAAATAATTTTATAATATTAATACATATTTTTAAATAAATAATTACATAAATCTATTGTAAAAAATAAGAATACTGAGCTACTGGAATATCATCTTGAGATAAAATACATTGCGCACGAATTCCAAAATGCTTAAACGGAAAGCTTAATTCACCATTAGGATTAATTAAACTTGAATGATATAATAATGTAAAAGCAATGTTGCCATCAGGTAATTTTTTTATAATATAATTAGTAGACGCATCAGTTTGAGGATAATTTTTAAACTTAGGACATAAATTTAAAAAAGTTTTTACAGCTTCAGATAAAATTTTATGATTAGCATAATTAGAAATTAATTGTCTATCTTTTAAATCTGTAAAATTTTTTTTTAAACTTTCAACAATTACTTGATCACATTCTGAATCTATATATACATCATTAAATTGATAATGAGTATTTTTTAAATCATCTAAATCAAAATTTACACTTAAATGATCTGTTTCTTGTAAAGAATTATAATTTATTTGTAAATCTTCTAATAACATAGCATTTGATTGAGGATCAATAATTCTTTCTATGTCAATCCAATGTATATTACTTATTTCAGGAATAAAAATACTATCTTGAGATAAATCTGATATTAAATTACAAATATCTAATAATTTTATTTGTAATTTATTAAAATGATATTTATTTAAATTATGATCTTTTATATTATCATTTTCTATATATTTCATATCTTGATTATGTATCATTCTAGAATGAAATTTATTATATTTTGAATATAATTTATGTGCAAAAGAAATTTTTGTATTTATAATATAATTATTCATTTCATAAATAAATTTTGTATTTGTTTTAAATTTATTTAAAAAAATTACATCTTTTATATAATTAATATCTTTTGATTTAGAATAAAAATTCTTTATATCATAATTAATGTAATTTTTTTGATTTATATAAGAAATATTATTATAATTATTTAGATTATTTTGTATATTTAAATGGAAATCAGGTATCATATTTTACTTCCTTGATATAAAATTTATTTAAAAATATTATATATTTTTAAATAAAAATTTTAAAAAAAATATGAATTTATAATTTTAAAAAAAATTCTTAAAAGTTATATATTTTAATAAATTCATATTAAAAAATCATAAATACTCTCATATTATAGTATCTTAAACAAAATATTACTATAAAAAATATACTCTAAAATAATATATCTCATTTACATTCTAGAAAAGAATAATTACATAATTTTAAAATAATACATAAAAATATATTAAGTAACTAATTAAATTAATAAAATTATATATTTCAATAAATGTATATAAAGTAAATTTTATAAAAAAATTAAATTATTTTAATTTAACTAAATATATTAACATTTTAAATATTTATAGAAAAATATTAAAAAAATTAAATAATTTTATGTTAAGAAAATTTATAAATTAAAAAAATTTTATTAAATTAAAATACTTTAAAATAAAAATTTTTTAATTTAAAACTTTTAATAAAAAATTATTTTAAAAAATATAAATAAAATTTATTTTATATTATTAATATAATTTAAAAAATAAATCTATATATCATCTTTAATTTTTTGTACAAGTATTAGGCTAAAAATTAAAACACAATTTATAATTAAAAAAACACCGTTCCAACCCCAATAAAACCAAAATATTCCTACAAAACTTCCAAATAAACTTGAACCTAAATAATAAAAAAAAAAATATAAAGAAGATACATCTAAATTATTATTTTTAGACATAATACTAATTATGCTACTTGCAGTAGAGTGAGCAAGAAAAAAACCTGTTGTAAAAAAAACTAAACCAATTAATATTAAAAAAATTAAATTATAATAAGTTAGCATTACACCTAAAATCATTAAAAATAAAGAATAAATAAAAATATTTATTCTTCCATATCTTTCACCTAAAAAACTTGCTTTAGGAGAAATATATACACCAATTAAATATATTACTGATAAATAAGAAATATACATTGAATGAAATAAAAATGGTTTCATTATAAATCTATATCCAATATAATTAAATAAAGCTACAAAACTACCCATAAATAAAAAACCAACTATAAAAAATACTACACAAGACTTAATTTTAAATGGCATAAAAAAATTTTTTATACAAGATTCAAAACTTATAACAGAATTTTTAAAATTTTTTGATTGAGGTAAATTTAAAAAAAATAACAGTGTAAAAAATAAAGATACTGTTCCAACTACTATAAATACATAACGCCATGAAAAAAATCTTACAATAATATTACTAATTAATCTACCTATAAACCCACCAATAGTATTTCCACTAATGTATAAACCAATACATAATGGTAAAGTCTTTAAATCAACTTCTTCACTTAAATAAATAATAGCAACTGACGTAACTCCACTTAATGATATACCAATTAAAAATCGGACAATTACAATTTCTATCCAATTTGTAGAAAATGCACATATTAATGTCAATAATGCAGCTATAAATAAAGATAATGACATAATATTTTTTCTACCTAATTTATTAGAAATTGGACTCATAAATAATATTCCAATAGCCATTGAAGCAGTAGAAATAGATAATGCAAAACTACTTTCAGTAGGAGTTAAAAAAAAAATTCTTGAAAAAATAGGCAAAATAGGTTGTATAGAATATAAAATTGAAAAAGTAGAAAAACCAGCTAAAAATAAAGATATCACAGTTTTATAAAAATCTTTTGTATCTTTTTGAATATAACTTTTTAAATAATTTTTTTGAATATATCGATGATTTAAAGCATTTTTTTTAACTATATTATTAATCTTTAAGGCATTTTTACACATCTAAACTTCCTTATATTTGATTTTTTTAATGTATAAATATTTTTTAAAAAAAAATTTAAAAAATTAATTATAAAAAATTTTTAATAATATATATATCCATCATATATATGATTAGCGGTACCAATCATGTATATACAATTTTTTTTTGGATTAAATTTTATAGTAATACTTCCTCCTTGTAATATTACATTAACTACATTTGATAACTTTTTTTGTTTAATTCCAACCATTACTGCCGCACATGCACCACTACCACAAGATTTAGTTTCACCTACACCTCTTTCAAAAACACGCAAAAATATATTATTTTTATTTAATATTTGCATAAATCCTACATTTACTTTATTAGGAAAAAAATTATGACTTTCTAAAATAGAACCTATGTTTTGTACTGGAGCTTTAAAAATATCATTTACAATGATAACACAATGAGGATTTCCTATAGATACAGCACCAAAAAAAATTTTTTCTGAATTAATTTTTAAAGAATAAATATCTTTTTCTATAATACTTAAACAAGGAATATTTTTTGGATTAAAATTTGGAGAACCAATATTAACTAAAACTTTATTTTTATTTTTAATTTTTAAAATCATAATTCTATTTTTAGTACTTACTATAATTTTTTTTTTTTTTATAAGTTTTTTATAAAAAACAAATCTAGCTAAACACCTTGCTCCATTTCCACACTGTTCAACTTCAGATCCATCAAAATTAAAAATACGATAATTAAAATCAGTATTTTTAACTTTAGGAGATTCAATTAATAACAATTGATCAAATCCAACACCTGTATTACGATGAGAAAATGATTGAATAATTTTTTTATTTAAAAAAAATTTTTGAGTTAAAGTTTCTACTACCATAAAATCATTTTGCAATCCATGCATTTTAGAAAAAAATAATTTATTTTTCATAATATTATATATAAATTAAAATTAATGTGATTGAACAAATACTGATATAAAAAATAAAAACTAATCTAATAAAAATTTTTACTAAAATTATAAAAATGTATTATTTAAAATACAAAGTCTATTAAGGAAAATATGTTTAAAAAAAATAAAATAAAAAAATTAAATACAACAAATTTTCATAAATTAACAAATAAAATATTTATTAAAATAGAAAAATATTTAGATAATTTTAGTGAACAATTAGATATTGATTATGAATCTAATTTTCAAATAATCAAAATCAATATTAAGCTAAAAAATGAAATAATTATTAGTAAACAAGAATTTTTGAAACAAATTTGGATTGCTACAAAAGATCAAGGATATTATTTTGAATATATAAATAATCAATGGTTTTGTAAAAGAAATAAATGTGAAATATTTCAACTTTTAAATAATATTTTTATAAAAAAATATTAAATAACATATTTAAATCAATATTTATTTCGGCGAAAGAGGATTTGAACCTCTGACCTACTGGTCCCAAACCAGTTGCGCTACCAAGCTGCGCTATTCGCCGATAATATAATATAACAATTTATATAAAAAATTATTTTATGATTTATATAATAAATCTTAAATATAATTTATGGGGTGGCTAATGGGGTTTGAACCCATGACAACTGGAATCACAATCCAGGACTCTACCAACTGAGCTATAGCCACCAAATATATTTGTATCTAAATAAATATATTATAATTTTAAAAAATTATCAATATAATTATTATTAATATATATTAATAATTTTTTAAAATTATCAATATAATTATTATTAATATATATTAATAATTTTTTAAAATTATCAATATTATTAATAATAATTATATCATACGCCTGACAGGATTCGAACCTGAAACCTCTATTTTCGGAAAATAGCGCTCTATCCAACTGAGCTACAGGCGTTTTTATAAATATATGTAAAAATATAATATAACAAAAAAATATTTTTACTAATATGCAATATAAATTTATAATTATTAAAAAATAAATTATATAATAATTTTATTTCTAAATAGATACAAGCCTTATAAAAATATAAATGATACAAATGTAATATATTTATAAACATAATTTGTATAAAAATATATTATAAAAAAATTATTTATCCACGTTTCATTAAATCAAAAAATTCTTCATTAGTTCGACTTACAGA
Organism: Buchnera aphidicola (Chaitophorus populicola); assembly: GCF_964058995.1. Taxonomy (GTDB): domain Bacteria; phylum Pseudomonadota; class Gammaproteobacteria; order Enterobacterales; family Enterobacteriaceae; genus Buchnera_J; species Buchnera_J aphidicola_BO. The sequence goes on from NZ_OZ060382.1 coordinate 463,430, forward strand.
TAATCTATTAATTAAAAATTCTATTGCATCTATTTCAGATAAAGGATGAAGAATTTTTCTTAAAACCCACATTTTTTTTAATTCATGCGTTGAAGTTAATAATTCTTCTTTACGTGTACCAGATAAATTATAATCAATTGCTGGAAATACTCTTTTTTCAGCAATTTTTCTAGATAAAGGTAGTTCCATATTTCCTGTACCTTTAAATTCTTCATAAATTACTTCATCCATTTTAGATCCAGTGTCTACTAATGCAGTAGCAATTATCGTTAAACTACCACCTTCTTCAACATTTCTTGCTGCTCCAAAAAATCTTTTTGGTCTATGTAATGCATTAGCATCTACTCCACCTGTTAAAACTTTACCAGAAGATGGAACAATAGTATTGTATGCTCGTGCTAATCTTGTAATTGAATCTAAAAGAATAATAACATCTTTTTTATGCTCTACTAATCTTTTTGCTTTTTCAATAACCATTTCAGAAACTTGTACATGACGTAATGCTGGTTCATCAAATGTAGAAGCTATAACTTCTCCATGTACTAATTTTCTCATTTCAGTAACTTCTTCAGGTCTTTCATCAATTAATAATACCATTAATACACAATCTGCATGATTATGAGCAATACTTTGTGCAATATTTTGAATTAACATAGTTTTGCCTGCTTTAGGAGGAGCAACAATTAATCCTCTTTGTCCGCGGCCTATTGGAGAAGCTAAATCTAAAACACGAGCAGTTAAATCTTCAGTAGATCCATTTCCTCTTTCCATTCTTAAACGCAAATTAGCATGAGTTGGCGTTAAATTTTCAAATAATATTTTATTTCTTGCATTTTCTGGTTGATCATAATTTACTTTATTTACTTTTAATAAAGCAAAATATCTTTCTCCGTCTTTAGGAGGTCTAATTTTTCCTGAAATTGTATCACCTGTTCTTAAATTAAATCTTCTTATTTGACTAGGAGAAACGTAAATATCATCTGGACCTGCTAAATAAGAACTATTTAAAGATCTTAAAAATCCAAATCCATCTTGTAATATTTCTAATACTCCATCTCCAAAAATATCTTCTCCACTTTTAGCATGTTGTTTAAGAATAGAAAAAATAATATCTTGTTTTCTCATACGAGCTAAATTTTTTAAACCAACTTTTTCTCCAAGTATAATTAATTTTGATACAGGGGTATTCTTTAGAATTGTTAGATTCATAATGATAGGTTCTTAATAAAATAGAAATATGATGTGTGAAAAATATGTTCTTGAAAAAATTTTACTAAATTTAAAAAAAATAATTAGAATATATACTTCAAATAAATTTATAAATTTATTTTATATGCTTATTTAAAAATAAACATAATTGTTCTTTAGATACAAAACCAATACTTTTATCAATAACTTTATCTTTTTTAAAAAGTATTAAAGTAGGTATGCTTTGTATAGAATAATCAGATGTAGTTTTTAGATTTTTTTCAATATCAATTTTTATAATTTTTAAATTCTCTATATATTCATTATAAATTTCTTTTAATATAACTGATAAAGATTGACATGGAGCGCACCAAGTTGCCCAAAAATCTACTAAAAGATATTTTTTGTTTTCTATTAAATATTTTTTAAAATTTTTATCTGTAATGTTTTTAATTTTTTTAGTCATAAATAAAATCTCTAAATTTTCTGCTTTAAAAGTAATTTTTTAATAAAATAATTAACATAAATTATAATGTATGATAAAAATTTTTTAATTTTATCGCATGATAAAATTAAAATTATTTAAAATAATTTTTTAAATAAAAAAATATCACTTTGATCAATTTTGATTTACTAAAAATATCAAATTATATTATTTAGTTAAAAAATTAGAATATTTTTAAGAAAATAAAAAAATTTTCTTAAAAATAGTTTGCATCATAATAATTTAAAATATAAAAAAATTTTAAAAATAATATTTAAATTAATAAATTTATAATTTTAATTGAATTTTTTTCATATCTGTCATATATTTTCTTAAATTTCGTCCAACATGCTCAATAGGATGATTATAAATTTCTTCATTAATATTTTTTAATGTAATATTATCTACATCATTTGAAACTAAAAGATTTCCTAAATCTCCATATTTCAAATTAATTACAAAATCTTTTAATAAAGGAATTGCATTTTTAGAAAATAAATAATTACCATATTCAGCGGTATCTGATATTACAACATTCATTTCAAATAATTTTTTTCTAGCAATAGTATTAGCGATCAAAGGTAACTCATGTAAAGATTCATAATATGCAGATTCTTTTCGAATACCTGAATTTAACATAGTTTCAAACGATAGTTCAATTCCTGCTTTTAAAAGCGCAACCATAAATAAACCATGTCCAAAATATTCTTCTTCTGGAATACTACCTAAATATTCTGGAGAATTTTCAAACATAGATTGTTGTGTTTCTTTTCTCCAATTTAGTAATTTTGTGTCTTTATTATTCCAATCTTTAATCATATTAGAAGAAAATTTACCTGAAAGAATATCATCCATATGTTTTTTAAATAAAGATTTAAAAATTATTTTTAAATTTTTAGCTAAATAAAACGCTCTAATTTTAGATGGATTAGATAATCTATTCATCATTAAAGTTATACCTCCATGCTTGACAGCTTCTGTAATAACTTCCCATCCATTCTGTATTAGTTTTCCAGAATATCCTGAATCATGCCCTTCATTTAATAAATATTCATATAAAACTATAGAACCTGTTTGTAATAAACCACATAATATTGTTTGTTCGCCCATTAAATCAGATTTTACTTCAGCTGAAAAAGATGAATGTAATACACCAGCTTTATGTGAACCTAAAGCAAATGCCCATGCTTTAGCATATTCTAAACCTTTTTTTAAAATATTATTTTTTTTATGTACTGCAATTAATGCTGGAACTCCAAATCCTCTTTGATATTCTTTTCGTACTTCTGTTCCAGGACATTTTGGAGCAACCATAATTACTGTAATATCTTTTCTAATAATTGTTCCCATTTCGACAATATTAAAACCGTGAGAATAACCTAATATAGAATTTTTCTTCATTAATAATTGTAATTTCTTTACAACATCTGAATGTTGTTTGTCTGGAGTTAAATTAATCACTACATCAGCTTTAGGAATAATAGCTTTATATGTATCTACATAAAAATTATTTTTTGTAGCACGTAACCAAGATTTATTTTTTTTTAATATACTTTCTTTACGTAATGCATATGAAATATCTAATCCAGAATCTCTCATATTTAAACCTTGATTTAAACCTTGAGCACCGCATCCAACAATTACAATTTTTTTATTCTTTAAAATTTTTAACCCATTATTAAAATATTCTTTTCGAATAAATTTACATTGGTTTAATTCTTGAATTTTCTGACGAAAACTTAACTTATTAAAATAATTCAACATTCTTAAATAACTCCATTATTGATAAAAAATTACATTTTAAGTACAGAAAATAATAATTTTAATTTAAATAATTATATCAAACTATATTACTTTAAAAATTTTTTAATTTATTTTTATCTCTAACTGCTCCTTTATCTGCACTCGTTGCAAAAAAAGAATAAAATTTTAAAGCAGAAGATATTACACGTTTTCTATTCTTAGGAGTAAATGGTTTATTTTTTTGATTTTCTACAAGAAATCTTTTATTAATTTCTTCTTTAGAAATAAGTAATTTTAAAGTACGTTTTACAATATTTATTTCTATTAAATCAGTATTTTTTACTATAGAAATTAATCCTTTATTTGCAGCTTCGGGAGAAATATGTCCTACAGATAAACCAGAAGTTCCACCTGAAAATCTTCCATCTGTTATTAATGCACATAATTTATCTAAACCCATGGATTTTAAATATGTTGTAGGATATAACATTTCTTGCATACCAGGACCTCCTTTCGGTCCTTCATATCTAATAACAATAACATCTCCAGCACAAATTTTTTTATTTAATATAGCAAAAGATGCTTCTTCTTGTGATTCATAAACCTTAGCAGGTCCTTTAAATATTTGTAATTTTTTATCAACACTGGCAGTTTTAACTATACATCCATCTAATGCAAGATTTCCATATAAAACTGCTAAACCACCATCTTGACTGTAAGCATTTTCTACAGATCGAATACATCCTTTTTTTCTATTTAAATCTAACGTCTTCCATCTAAATGATTGTGAAAAACCTTTTATTGTTCTGAGTCCTAAAGGCCCAGCTAAAAAAAATTTTTTAATTTTTTTATCTTTTGTTAATAAAATATCGTATTTTTCACATGTTTGATCTAAAGTTAAACCAAGTATATTTTTTACTTGAGAGTATAGTAATTCTTTTTTATTTAATTCAGATAATATAGCAATAACACCTCCTGCACGATGTACATCTTCCATATGATACAAAGAGGTACTAGGAGATACTTTACATATATGTGGTATTTTTTTAGATAAAAAATTAATATCTTTAATTGTAAAATTTACTTTTCCTTCTTGAGCTGCAGCTAATAAATGCAAAACAGTATTTGTAGAGCCTCCCATAGCAATATCTAAAGACATAGAGTTTAAAAAAGAATGTTTATTAGCTATTTCACGAGGTAAAAAATTTTTATAATTGTTTTTATAATAATTTTGAGTAATTTTAACAATTAATTGAGCACTATCTAAAAATAATTTTTTTCTATCAGAATGTGTAGCTAATAAAGTACCATTTCCTGGAAGCGCTAAACCTAATGCTTCTATTAAGCAATTCATAGAATTAGCAGTAAACATTCCTGAACAGGAACCACATGTAGGACAAGCTGATTTTTCAATTTGATCTACATCTAAATCAGAAAAATGAGGATTTGCACCACTCATTATAGCATCTACTAAATCTAATTTAAAATTATTTAATAAATTATTTTGCGAATTAATTTTTTTTCCTGCTTCCATAGGTCCACCGGAAACAAAAACTGTAGGAATATTTAATCTTAAAGCACTCATCAACATACCAGGAGTAATTTTATCGCAATTCGAAATACAAATCATAGAATCTACACAATGTGCATTAATCATATATTCTACTGAATCTGCAATTAATTCACGTGATGGTAACGAATATAACATTCCTGAATGACCCATAGCAATCCCATCGTCAATTGCAATAGTATTAAACTCTCTTGGAATACCACCTGATTTATATATTTCTTTTGAAATTATTTTTGATACTTCTCTGAGATGAATATGACCTGGTACAAATTCTGTAAAGGAATTTACTACAGCTATAATTGGTTTACCAAAATCTTGATCTTTTATTCCAGTTGCTCGCCATAAAGCTCTAGCTCCAGACATATTTCTTCCATGTGTACTTTTTTTAGAACGATATTCAGGCATAATTTTTATTCCATAAAGCATATTTAATAAAATATTTTTTAAATCTGTATAAATAAATATTTTTATAAATAAAAAATTTATAAAAAAAATAAATATTTTATACACACTCTCTTTATAAAAATTTATTATAAAAACACATTAAAAAAAATGTATAAAATATTTTTATCTAAAATTTTATTAAATACTGATTTTTAAAAATATTGAAATTTATTTTTTTTTTTATGATAATATTTTTATGCAAGGGTGGAGGGATTTGAACCCCCAACAGTCGGTTTTGGAGACCGATGCTCTGCCAATTGAACTACACCCTTATTATTTAAAAACAAAAATTAAATAAGACATTATTTTATATAATACAATTTTATAAAAAAATCAAGAAAAATTATTATCTTTAAACAAATTTAAATTAATCTTTTTTTAAAATTATATGAAATACTAAATATTTAATTTACTATCATGTATAATATACTAAATACTAAAAATTTTAAAAATATCCAAAAAATATATTTAAATAATTTTAAATTTTAATATTATAAGAAAATTTATTAAGAGTATAAAAAAATGAAAGTTCCAATTTATTTGGATTACGCCTCTACTACTCCAGTAGACCCTATGGTTGTTAAAAAAATGATAAATTATTTAACCATAGATGGAACATTTGGAAATGCTGCATCTAGATCACATAAATTTGGATGGTCTGCGGAAGAAGCAGTAAATATTTCTAGATTTGAAATAGCAAAATTAATTCATGCTGATCCTCGTGAAATTATTTTTACTTCTGGAGCAACAGAATCTAATAATTTAGCTATAAAAGGAATTACAAGTTTTTATAAAAAAAAAGGTAATCATATTATTACTAGTCAAACAGAACATAAATCTGTTTTAGATACATGTCGATATTTAGAAAATAAAAATTTTAAAGTAACATATTTAAAACCAAAAAAAAATGGTTTAATTGATTTACAAGAATTAAAAAAAAAAATATCTAAAAAAACTATTTTAATTTCGATTATGCATGTTAATAATGAAACCGGAGTAATACAAAACATAAAAAAAATATCTAAAATTTGTTCTTCAAAAAATATTTTTTTTCATGTCGATGCAACTCAAAGTATAGGAAAAATACCTTTCGACGTTAATCAAACTAAAATTAATTTATTATCTTTTTCTGCACATAAAATTTATGGACCTAAAGGTATTGGAGTATTATATGTGCGAAGACAACCAAGAATTAGAATTTTACCACAAATACATGGTGGAGGACATGAACGAGGAATGAGATCTGGAACATTAGCAGTACATCAAATAGTAGGTATGAGTGAAGCTTGTAGAATTTCTAGAAAAAGAATGAAAAAAGATTACTTACGAGCAACAAAATTAAGAAATACCTTATGGAAAGGATTATCAGAAATTCAAGAAATTCATTTAAATAGTAATTTAGATCTAAAAAAAGGAACCCCTTATATTTTAAATATAAGTTTTAAATATATTGAAGGAGAATCTTTGATCATGTCTTTAAAAGAAATCGGAATTTCATCTGGATCGGCATGTACATCAGCTAGTTTAGAACCATCATATGTATTAAAATCAATTGGTTTAAAAGATGAATTAGCACATAGTTCTATTAGATTTTCTATAGGTCGTTTTACAAAATTAAAAGATATTCAATTTACAATCCAATTAATTAAAAAATCCGTTCAAAAATTACGAGATTTATCTCCTTTATGGGAAATGTTTCAAAAAGGTATTAACTTAGATGAAGTAAACTGGAATATATAATTAATTGAAATAATTTTAAATTTAAACAAAGGAATATAATATGACATATAGTAAAGAAGTTTTAGATCATTACGAAAATCCTAGAAATGTAGGATCATTTTCTAATAAAAATAGCAAAAAAATAGGAAGTGGTTTAGTTGGAGCACCAGCATGTGGAGACGTAATGAAATTAGAAATAAAAGTTAATAAAAAAGGAATTATTGAAGATGTACGTTTTAAAACATATGGATGTGGTTCTGCTATTGCATCTAGTTCACTAATTACAGAATGGATCAAAGGAAAATCTATAAATTCTGCAAGTCAAATAAAAAATAAATCTATAGCAAAAAAATTAAGTTTACCACCAGTTAAAATACATTGTTCTATTTTAGCTGAAAGCGCTATAAAAGCTGCAATTCAAGATTATAAAAAAAAAAATCAAATTAAATAAAATATTTTTTATATAATATAAAAAATTATTCACAAATAAACTTTAATTTATAAAATTAAAATCAATAATAGAGAACGTATGAATTATTTTTCTTACTTTAAATTACCAGAAAAATTTGATATTAATATAAAAAAATTATCTAAAAAATATTATTCTTTACAAAAAAAATATCATCCTGATTTTTTTGTAAACTGTTCTTCTAAAAAAAAAAAAATGTTTTAAAAAAATCTATTTATATTAATAAAGGTTATAAAACTTTAAAAGATCCATTAAAAAGAATGCAATATATTTTAAAATTAAATGGATTTAATTTAAAATCAACAAAAATAAATATTAATCTCGATCAATCTTTTTTAAATAAACAATTTAAATATTACCAAAAATTAAATAAAATACAAAAAAATCCAAATAGTTCTCAAAAAATTAACTCATTTTACAATCAAATTGATCAATTAAAAAAAAAATACCAAAAAAAAATCTTGAAGAAATTTAAAGAAAAATCATGGAAAAAATCTTTCTTAATATTTCAGAAAATATTATTTTTAAATAATTTTCAAAAAAAAATTAAAACTTAAAAATAATTACAAAATTTTATGAACTAAAATTTTCAATAAATTCATTAAAATTAAGAGTTTACTTTATATGCCTAAAATAAAATTTTTACCACATAAAAAATTATTACCGAATGGAGGATCTTTTTACGGAAAAGAAGGAGAGTCCATTTTAGACGTTGCTTTAAAAAATAAAATAAAAATAGAACATGCTTGTGAAAAATCATGTTCTTGTAGTACATGCCATTGTATAATTAAAAAAGGATTTTATAGTTTATCTCAAATTACTGAAAAAGAAGAAGATGTTCTAGATAAAGCATGGGGATTAACTGAAACTAGTAGATTATCATGTCAAGCTAAATTAGGAAAATCAAACATTGAAGTTAAAATTCCTAAATATACTTCAAATCATAACTAAATATATAAAATAATTTATATAAAATCATTTTTTTTTAGAATAGGGATTTAAACTATTTTTAAATTCTAGAATTAAAGGAATACCAGATAAATTTAAAGCAGATTTAAAAAAATTATTTAAATACTTCTTATATGTTTGACATAAATTATTTACTCTATTTCCATGTATCACAATGATTGGTGGATTTATTCCACCAGAATGAGCGTATTTTAATTTTGTACGAATATAACTATTTTTAGATACAGGTTTTTGATTTTTTATTGCTTTTTGTAAGATTTTTGTTAATAACATACTACTATTTTTTTGACTCTTTAAAAAATAAATTTTTTTAATAGATTTTAATATAAGATTTCTAATATTTTTTGTAAAAATAGCAGAAATATAATAAAATTTTAAATTTTTAATAAACCGAAAACGAAATAAAAAATTTTTTTTAAACAAAAATTTATCTGTTGTATTTAATAAATCCCATTTATTCAATAAAATAATCATAGGAACGCCAGAGTTATAAATTAAATTTGATAACACTATATCTTGATTAGAAATAATTTTTTCTGTAACATCAATAACTAATATTGATAAATTTGAATTTTTTAAAGTAATAATAGATTTTTTAACAAAGATATTTTCTAAATTATTATATATTTTAGATTTTCTTCTTATTCCAGCTGTATCAAAAAAAATGTATTTTATTTTATCAAAGACTGTAGATACTACAATAGTGTCTCTTGTTGTTCCAGGAATATTCGAAGTTATAATTCTGTTATTTTTTTTTATTAATCTATTTATTAATGTAGATTTCCCAGCGTTTGGTTTTCCAACAATAGCTATTTTAATAATAGATTTATAATTTTTTGAAGAATAATCTTGCTCAGACATATTAATTTTTTTTTTAAAAAATTTATTATTTTTTAAAAAAAATAATAAATCTTTTTTAAATATATTTAAACTTTTATAATTTAAAGCAGAAATTTTATATATTTCTCGAAAACCTAATTTATAAAAATCATTTATATAATCAAAATTTTTTATTTGATCTATCTTATTTATAATTAAAATAATTAGTTTTTTAGATTTTCTTAATTTTTTAGATATTTCTTGGTCTAAATATGTTAATCCAATTTCAGCATTAACTATAAAAAATATTATATCAGATTCAAAAATAGCTAAATTATTTTGAATCAATATTTCTTTTCTTAAAATATCTTTTTTTAATGGAAAAAAACTAGCTGTATCTATTAATTTTATTGTGTATTTTTTTAATAAAAACAATCCAATTTGTCGATCTCTAGCTAAATTTGAATATTTTTTTAAAATTAAAGATTGTTTAGTTTTTGTTAGATAATTAAATATTGTGGACTTTCCTACATTTGAATTTCCAATAAGTGCGATTTTTAAGATCATTTTTTATTTTAATACCTAATTTATAAAATAAAGATTTTTCAAAAAATTAAATAAATTATAAGAAAATTAATTAAAAGAAATATTATTATTAAATTCTAAAAAATTTAATTGACTATTTGTAGAAATATTTTTATTTATATTTTTTTTATATATTTTAGAAATATTACTCCATGGATATTGATTCATATAATTTAATGTTTGCGCAGAATATTCTGAATTTTTTAATTCATACTTCATTTTTAAACTTTTAAAAAATAAAAAATTTTTTGTATGTGAATCTTTAATAAAAGATTCAGAAATTTGACTATTCTTAGCTACAACAGACATATATTTTTTATTAAAATATGGATCTAATAATTTAAATAAATTTAAAAATCCATAAAAATTATGGTTATCTTCAAAAAATTTTAAAGAACATTTATGCCCTATATAATCCATAGTTTTTTTGTAGTTAATGAAATCAAATTTAGGCATATACTTTTTTAAAACAGGAAAACTTCTCAAACAAAAAATACCAGACAGAAATAAAACAGAAACAAAAAAATAAATAAATATTTTATTTTTTTTTAGATTCATAAAAATCACATACCTTATTTTTCTTAAATTATTAAATATAATATATAAATATATAAGTTTTTCAAATGAAATCAATAGTTTTATAAAAAAAAATTAATTTTAAACAACTTATGAACATT